>NZ_JBNHFG010000004.1:0-166184 GCF_059090025.1 Arthrobacter sp. Y3224198 | reverse complement strand
GGCGACCACCGGGCCGGCATTTCCAGGGGCGGCAGCCACCGGCGCGCCCGAACGGGCCGCCAAGGAGACGGTACTGACCGGGGCACCCATGGCCCCGGTCATGCCGGCGGCGGGGTGGGCTGCTGTTGTGCCACGGGCGGTGAAACGCTCTGCCATGCGCATCTCCTTGGAGATTCCGCCGGATGATGCAAGTGGACACTGCATCTTCCATTCGACGCCCGCTGTCCTGCCAAGTCAACGGTCGGGCTGCGGCTGCTCAGGGCGCTAAGTCTCTTCGGCAGGGGGCTGCTCCCCGCCCCTCCGTTGTTCCACGGGAGGGACAGATGTTCCATGGTTGGGACAGACGCAAACCGGCACTGACCGCAGACCGGACATGATGTCGAAGCCGCCCGGGATCCACGACTTTTTTCGGAGTACGCCATGAACCGTACGATGAGTATCGTTTTCCGCGCCATCCCGCTCCTGATGGGCGCGGTTTGCCTGTCCTACGGTCTCTACATCCTGGCCGGGCCGGACGATGCCGGACACTTTGTCGCCGGACACGTCAACGTCGGGCTGACCGCCATCTGCTATGCGCTGTTCACGACGGCGGCCACCATCATCAGGCAGCTCATCGACCGCTACGGGCGCGGGTGGAGTATCGCCCTGCCGCTCTCCGGCTACGTGGTTGCCGCCGCCGCCATCGCCTGGGGCATCGTCCTGGCCAACCTGGACAACACCGCGGAGAACCTCACGGCAGGCTTCGTGGTCATCGGCATCGGTTTCGTCGCCGCATGCGTCAGCACCGTTGCGGCCGCGTCCACGAAATTCACGCTGATCCAGTCGGCACAGCTCCTCGACCCCCTGGGCGGTCCGCCGCCCGGTGCCCACTCCCGCACCCTGGGCGCCGTGATGATCGCGGTTCCGGCTGTGGCCGCCGTCGTCGGTTTCTCCCTGGCGACCGGCCTGCTGGTGCGCGGAGACACTCCCGGATTCGTTGCCGGCCACGTCATGATCGGCCTGTCGGCGATCTGCGCGTCACTGATCGCCCTGGTCGCGAGCATCGTGCGCCAGGTCCGCAATGAATTCAGCGACGGCGAGCGCTTCGCCTGGGCCTGGCTCGTTGCTGCCGCGGGCACAGTCAACCTGCTGCTCGGCCTGTTCGTGCTGTTCAGCTCGGACGAGCCCTACCGGCTGGCCCCGGGATGCGTGCTGCTTGGCCTCGGGCTGATCTGCTTCAGCATCCTCTCGAAAGTGCTGTTGCTCGCCCTTGTCTGGCGCCGCACGTTTGCCCTGGCCAACCGCATCCCGCTTATGCCGATCGGCACAGCGCTCACCTGCCTGTTCTTCGCCGCGTTCCTCTTTGAGGCCGCAGGCACGGACCCGGCGTTCTTTGTCGGCGCGCACGTGCTGGTCGGACTGGGCGCCGTCTGCTTTACGCTCTTCTCCATCGTGTCGATCCTGGAAGAGGGAACGTCGTAGCAGCGGACCGGCCGCGTCAAGGCGTGCCGGACACTGCTCCCCGCCAGGTGCGGATGACGGTGCGGACAGCTTCCGGCAGCCCGGCGTCGTCAAACAGCTTTTCCACGTCCAGTCCGTCCACCGCCGCACGGAAGGCGCCGTCCATGCTGGTTCCGTGCTCGGCGCACAGCGTCTCGGACGCAGCTTCCGGGTTGGGCCGCCCCGATGCAGCCGCAAAGGCGTCGGCGTTGCGGACGGTTTCGAAGTAGTCCGCCCGGATTTCCTCCGGCTCCGCGTCCACGGCCGCGAGCAGGACCATCGCCGTCATTCCGGTACGGTCGCGTCCCGCCATGCAGTGGAACAGCACCCCGCCCTCAGGCGCGCCGGCCAGGGCGGTGAGCACGGCGCCCATGCGGTCCGGCAGCCGGGTGAGGTGCGGAAGGTAGTACAGCGGCGTGCCCATCAGCCCGTTCTCCCAGTACCCCGACCAGAAATCCGGGTTCTCGGCCAGTCCGTCCAGGTCCACGGGGATGGTGGTGAGCCAGTCCGGGCGGGTCCCGGCGTCCCGGGCGCGCTCGCCGGGCTGGCGGAGGTCGACGACGGTGCGGACCCCCAGCGCATACAGCCGGTCCCAGCCTTCGGGACGCACCCAGTCGACGGACTCGGAGCGGTAGAACACACCCTGCGGGGTGTACGAGCCGTCGCGCCGGCGCCGGCCGCCCAGGTCCCGGAAGTTCACCAACCCCGGGATGCCGGTCCCTGCCCGGTCAGCGACTAAATCCGGAGATTCCGTTGAGTCAGGCAAATTCAATTCCTTCCGCCGGGCGGGGCCGGACAAGCCAGTACTGGCTGCCGGCCGGGTCCCGCGCCACAATACCTTCATCCACCAGGTAGCGGCGGATGGCCACGGGATCGCCGGTGAAGGCGGACAGCCGTTCGGTCAGCTCCTTTTCCGCCAGGACCGGCCGCAGTCCCGGCTCCGGTGGCCGGGCATGTTCGAAGACCTCACCGGCCAGAAAATGGAGCAGCTCCAGCCGGTCGGAGCGTTTGCGCGGGTAGGCTTCGACTTTGCCGTTGGCCAGGAAGCGGCGGGCCGAGGTGTCGGGTGGGCGGACACCGGCGGCCAGCAGATCGGCGAAGACGGACGGCACGGGTTCCACTCCGCGCTCGCCGACACGGACCAGGCCGGCGTTCTGCAGCACGGCCAACGACTTGGCTTCCGCAGCGGTGAGGTCTCCCGGGTCCAGGCCTGCGCCGCCGTCGTCGGCTGCCAGCACCGTACGGGCGTACAGGTGCAGGCGGCGGCGGTCTGCGAGCGCTGCCGCCACCGGGCGCCAGCGGTTCCCCTCAGGTGTCCGGTCAGTATCCCCCATGGTGATCCTCTCCCTCGGCTTCGCCGTCATCGGCCGGGTCCCCGAAGACCTGCACATCAGGTACCTGGTGAAGCATTCCCATGGTCTCCAGCTCCTCATACAGATCCGCCACGGCAGCGGCCGTCCAGTCCTTCACGGAGATCAGTGTCCCTTCCGGCTCCTCCCTGACTACTGCATCGAGCGGGAAGGGGATCCGGCCGTAGCCGGTGAGCGAGAGCCAGTTCAGATAGCCGACGGACGGAGCGTAAACAGAGCGGTGCTCCAAGCCCAGCCGCTTTTCTTTTTCACGGCAGGAATCCATGGTTTCCGGGGTTGTCAGGCAGGCTGTTTCCGGCTGCCAGATCCGGACCAGTCCGCCGAACCAGTCCCGGGCCTCTTCGGGGGAACCAATAACGAAATCCGCGGGCGGCCGCAGCGGGATTCGGTTGGCCGGTGTACGCCAGACAGAACTGTGGCCGGCAGATATGTCGAACACAAAGAGTCCGTTGCCCGGATCCCCTGCCGCAGTCAGCGAAAACTTTGCCGTGAGGGTCCCGGTGTCCACATGGGAGTCCGAGACATCGCGCTGGCGGGGACTTTGAATCAACGCGCCCAGCTCTTCGGGCCCGTCGGGGATATCGGCCCATGGGGCTTTCCGGCCGAAAATGGTTTCCACCGACATCTGCCAGCGGGCATCATCAGCCTCCGGAAACCTGGCCCTGAACAGGGAAAGCGTCGGCAATATCCGTTCGGCCACCTGCACAGGAGTCTCCTTGCGTGATCCCCACTCCAGGGAAAGCCACGCATGGACCCGGCCGGTCAGCGGAAAGAGTTCACCCACGGTCTGTGCCATGGGTCACAACCTACCCGACTGCCCCGCCTAGCTGTTGCTGAAGGCATCCAGCTTCCGTTGGTTCTCGGCCTGGTGCCGGATCTTGAGTTCGTAGTCGATGAAGGCTTCGATCATGGCCTTGTAGGTCCGCTCCACCACGTTGCAGTCGCTCTCCTGCTCCTCGGCGGCCTGGCGGACATGGGCAATCACTTCCTCCATGCGCTTGGGCGAGCGGACCGCGGCGTCGCTCTCCTTGAGTCCCCCGGCAAGGCGGACCAGCCGCTCCCGCCGCCAGATCAGCGCCACGATTTCCTCATCGATCTCGTCAATGGCTGTCCGGACATCATCTAGCTGTCCCGAAACGGATTTCTGCTCAGCTGTTTCCATGCTTTAAGAGTATCCAGCACCGGCGGGCGGACCCCCCGCAATTGGCCTCCACCGGCGGGGCCTGCGGGATTTGGCGACACAATCGCCATACCCGTGCCTCCGGTGGCAGGATCAGGGCATGACCCCCCACGTATCCGTGGTCACCGTAGGCGTACGGGACCTCGAAATGACTTACGCGTTCTACGTTTCCCGACTGGGCTGGACCCCGCTGCAGTACGTCCCGGAGGAAGTGCTGTTTTTCCAGGTGAACCACGGCCTGGTGCTGTCCTTCTTCCGCGCGGACCATCTGGCAGCCGAGGCCGGAGCAGCCGGCGACATCCGCGATGCGCCCTTCACCCTGGGCCATAACGTGGGCTCCCCGGCGGAGGTGGATGCCCTCCTGGCCCGCGCCGCAGACGCAGGCGGGGACATCACCGCGCCGGGAACGCAGATGAGCTGGGGCGGGTACTCGGGCTACTTTACCGATCCCGGCGGCGTCCGCTGGGAGGCCTGCTTTAATCCCGGGCTCTCCGTGGACGACGCCGGCCGGGTCACCCTTACGGTCCTGGACACGGAATCTCCGGCCGGGCCCGCACTGGACTCACAGCGCCGCTAGGGCACATTCCCGCTAGAAAAGCGCCTCTTCAACGGGTGCTGGTTCCGGATGCAGCAGGTACGCGCCGTCGTTACGCACGTTCCCCACGCCCTGGTGGGCCGGCGCCAGCACCCAGTCCGTCGCGGCTGCATAGGCCTGGCCGGTTGCCAGGGCCACCAGCGGGGCAGCATCCGTCGCAACCGGGTCCAGCCACCGGGCCATCGCTTCCGGGGCCAGCGGCACCGGCAGCCGGTCATGCAGGGCGGCCAGTTCCCTCAGTACCGGCTCGGTGCTGTCCGGCGGCGGTGAGGCGACGGTGAGGATCGACGTCGAGAGCAGCCACCGGCCCGGGTCTCCGGGGGCTTTGGCCGGATCCCGCCACCACTCGTACAGGCCGGCGAAAAAGATCGGCCGCCCGTCGGCGCGGGAGACGTGGAACGGCCGGCGGGTTCCGCCGGGGCCGGCTTTCCATTCGTAATATCCGTCCACCGGCACCGCGCACCGGCGGGCGGCCACGGCATCGCGGAAGGTCGGCTTGTCCAGCACGGTCTCGCTGCGTGCATTGAACGCCCGCACGCCCACCGAGGGATCCGGCGCCCACCCCGGCACCAGACCCCACCGGGCCACGTGCACCTGCCGCACGCGCCGCCCGTCCACCAACCGCTCCAACACCACCGGCACGTCCGACGTCGGCGCCACGTTCCAGGACGCGCGCAGCTCAAGGTTCGCATCCGCCTCGGCCTCGGCCTCTGCCACGAGGTCGCCCACGGAGCGGGCCATCACGTATCTTCCACACATGCCTCCAGTCTGTCACCGGGAATGGGAGTGGCCCGGATACGGTTATACCGAGGCAACCAACCACTTCCCTGAAGGAGCATCAGCCGTGACTGCCACTGCCGAAGCGTTTACCCCCGCCACCGGAACCATCACCATGTTCTCCACCACCTGGTGCGGTTACTGCCGCCGGCTGAAGTCCCAGCTGGACGCCTCCGGCATCGGCTACACGGAAGTCAACATCGAAGAGGTTGAAGGGACCGCGGAGCTGGTCGAAGCCCTCAACGGCGGCAACCAGACCGTTCCCACCGTGATTTTCCCGGACGGTTCCTCCGCCACCAACCCGTCGGCGTCGGAAGTGAAGTCCCGGCTGGGACTGTAAGCCTTCCGCCGTCAGCGCGTGTCCGCCAGCACGGCCGGCCCGGACCCGTTCCGGGCCAGCCGCGACGGCCACCAGACCCGGCGTCCGATGTCGTAGGTCAGTGCCGGCACCAGCAGTGAACGCACCACCAGGGTGTCCAGCAGCACGCCGAAGGCCACGATAAAGGCCAGCTGCGCCAGGAAAAGCACGGGAATCACACCCAAGGCGGCGAAGGTGGCGGCCAGCACGATGCCGGCGCTGGTAATGACGCTGCCGGTGATCATCAGCCCGCGGATCACCCCTTCCCGGGTGCCGTGCACAATGCTCTCCTCCCGCACCCGGGTCATCAGGAAGATGTTGTAGTCCACGCCCAGTGCCACCAGGAAGATGAAGCCGTACAGCGGCACGGCCGGGTCCGCCCCCGGGAATCGGAAGACGTGGTTGAACACCACGGCCGAAACGCCCATGGTGGCCCCGAAGGACAGCAGCACCGTCAGGATCAGCAGGAACGGGGCCAGCAGGGCCCGCAGCAGGAGCATCAGCAGGAACAGGATCACCACCAAAACCACCGGGATGATCAGGTTCCGGTCATGGGCCGCCGCCGCGTTGGTGTCGATGGTGGTGGCGGTGACCCCGCCGACGAGGACATCCCCGATCCCGGCCACCTTGTCCCGCATTTGCCTCACCGTCTGTTCCGCGGAATCCGACTCGGCCGATTCCTTCAGCGTGGCTTCCAGCAGGACTTTGCCCTCCACCACCTTCGGTGCTCCGGACGCACCGGGGATGGGCGAGGCCTGCACGCCGTCGTCGGTCACCGGCAGGGTTCCCGCCGGGGTGCCCGTGGCATCCACCGCCAGGGCATCAACGCCGGGCGTGTCCAGCACTGCCCTGGCGACGGCGTCCAGTTCCCCCTCGGGGGCGACGATCAGCGCCGGGCTGCCCGAGCCGGAGGGGAAGTGCTCGCCCAGGACCTGCTGGCCTTCCTTGGCGCTGGTCTGGCCCAGCACAAAGTCGCTCTGCGGCACCCCGGAGGCACGCAGCTGCAGCAGGCCCGCCGCCGCCACCAGCAGAAGGACGGTAGGTATCACCCAGGTGCGGCGCGGGTGCCCCTTGACGGTCCGGGCCACGCGCGGCCAAAACCCCTTGGGCGAGTTCCCGTCCCGGTCCGGGTGGGGCGAGCCGAACGCCGGCCGGCGCGGCCAAAAGGCGGCCCTTCCGGTGAGCATCAGCAGCGCCGGAAGCAGCGTCATGGCCGCCAGGAATGAGAACCCGATCCCGATGGCCGCCACCGGCCCCAGGGCCTTGTTGGAATTGAGGTCACTGAGCAGCAGGCACAGCAGCCCGGCCACCACGGTGGCAGCGGAGGCAAGCACCGGCTCGAATGTGCCCTTCAGCGCCGCCTTGGTGGCATCCCAGCGCCCCTCGTGGTCCCGCAGGGATTCCCGGTACCGGGACACGTAGAGCAGCGAATAGTCCGTTGCCGCGCCGATGCCCAGGATGAACAGGATGCCCTGCACCTGCCCGTTCAACGTCAAAGCCCCGCCCTTGGCCAGATAGAAGACCACCAGGATGGCAGCCGAGAGGGCGAGGATGGACGTCAGCAGGACCAGGAACGGCAGCAGCGGGGAACGGTATACCACCACAAGGATCACCAGCACCGCCAGCGCCGCCACCAGCACCAACGAGGTGTCAATGCCCCCGAACGCTTCGGTGATGTCCGCCAGTTGGCCGGCCGGCCCGGTGACGTAGCTGTCCAGGCCGTCCGGAATGCCGTCCCGCACCACGCGGTCCAGATCCGCCACGGTGGTCGAGGCACTGTCATTGTCCTGCACCGGCACAAACAGTTCCGCCGCCTTGCCGTCCGTGGAGAACTGCGGCGGGGAGACCTGCCCGGTCACCCCGCCCACGTCCGCGAGGGCGGAGGCCCGCCCGGTGACAAAACTCCGGTCCGCCTCCGTCAGGCCGTCATCTCTCACGAACACCACGACGGCGGGAATCGCATCACTGTCCGTGAACTTCTCCTGAAGTTCCGCCACCTGGGTGGATTCCGAACTGGACGGCAGATAGGAGGTCTGGTTGTTGTCCGCCACCTCGCTGATTTTCCCGAAGTAGGGGCCGCCGATGCCGCCCACGGCCAGCCAGGCCAGGATCAGCAGCACCGGAAGCAGGAACAGGGACCGGGCCGTGCGCCGTCCGGACCCGGGACGGCTTCTCTTCGAAGAGACTGCGGAAGCCGTGCTTCCGGAAGATGCGGGCGTGGAGTCGCCGGGGTCTGAGTCGTTCATGGGCCGTCCTTGGCTAGGTGGCACCTGCAGGACCTTTTCCGTCTTCCATCGTAGGACCGCACTGCCGCAGGCGGCAGGTGTTACCGGGTTGCGCCGGAAGCGGAAGGGTAATTCCCGGCTTCGCACCCGGCGGCAACGCTTCATAGGATGGGAAGCGGAGCGCCGGACGTCGTCGTTCCGCCGAAATACCGCAGGAGGCAGCACTCATGGTTCATAAGGTTCAGGCCGTAGTCGTCAAGGAAAAGAACGCCCCCGTCTCCCTGGAGACCATCCTGGTTCCGGATCCCGGCCCCGGCGAAGCGCTGGTGGACATTCTGACCTGCGGTGTTTGCCACACCGATCTGCACTACAAGCAGGGCGCCATCAATGACGACTACCCCTTCCTGCTCGGACACGAGGCAACCGGTGTTGTCTCCGCCGTCGGCCCCGGCGTCACCGAAGTGGCCCCCGGTGACCGCGTGGTGCTGAACTGGCGTGCCGTGTGCGGCGAATGCCGCGCCTGCCGGAAGGGCGAACCGCAGTACTGCTTCAACACCGCCAACGCCACCCAGAAGATGACCCTGGAGGACGGCACCGAGCTGACCCCGGCCCTGGGCATCGGCGCTTTCGCTGAAAAGACCCTGGTGGCCGCCGGCCAGTGCACCAAGGTGGATGACGACGTCGATCCCGCCGCGGTGGGCCTGCTCGGCTGCGGCGTGATGGCCGGCATCGGTGCCGCCATCAACACCGGCAAGGTGCAGCGCGGCGAGTCCGTGGCCGTCATCGGCTGCGGAGGTGTGGGCATTGCCGCCGTCGCCGGCGCCAAGCTGGCCGGAGCCACCACCATCATCGCGGTGGACATCGACCCCGCGAAGGTGGAGATGGCGAAGGCCCAGGGCGCCACGCACGGCATCAACTCCAAGGAACAGGACCCGGTGGAGGCCATCCGCGCCCTCACCGGCGGCTTCGGCGCCGACGTCGTGATCGACGCCGTGGGACGCCCGGAAACCTACGAGCAGGCCTTCTACGCCCGCGACCTCGCCGGCCGCGTGGTGCTGGTGGGTGTGCCGAACCCGGACATGAAGATCGAGCTGCCGCTGGCGGACGTGTTCGGCCGCGGCGGGTCCCTGAAGTCCTCCTGGTACGGCGACTGCCTGCCGTCGCGGGACTTCCCCATGCTGGTGGAGCAGTACAAGCTCGGCCGGCTGGACCTGGACGCGTTCGTCACCGAGCGCATCGGCCTGGGCGACATCGAAGAAGCCTTCACCAAGATGCATGACGGCAAGGTCCTGCGTTCGGTGGTGGAACTGTAATGTTCCGCATCGACAACGTAGTCACCTCCGGGACGTTCTCCCTCGACGGCGGCACCTGGGACGTGGACAACAACGTCTGGATTGTCGGCGACGACGCACAGGTGATCGTCATCGACCCGGCCCACAACGTTGACGCGATTGCCAACGCCGTGGGCGACCGTGAGGTCATGGCCATTCTGCTCACGCACGGCCACGATGACCACATCCGCGCCGTCGAGCAGGCCCGGGACCGCTTCAGCGCCCCGGTGTTCCTGCACGCCGCGGACCGGATGCTGTGGGACGCAGTGTTCCCGGACGAAGGCCCGGACGACGTGATCGAGGACGGGGACACCTTCGAGGTCGCCGGCCACACCCTGCGCGCCCTGCATACCCCGGGGCACTCCCCCGGATCGGTCTGCTTCTCGCTGGCCGCCGGCGACGACGTGCCGGAGCCGGTGGTGTTCAGCGGCGACACACTGTTTAACGGCGGTCCCGGTGCCACCGGCCGGTCCTACAGCGATTTCCCCACCATCATCGAGTCCATCAAGGAACGCCTGCTGACGCTGCCGGCGGAAACCAAGGTACTGACCGGACACGGGGATGCCACGTCGATCGGCGCCGAGGGACCGCACCTGGACGAATGGATCGCCCGGGGGCACTAAGGCCCGCCGGATCTTCCATGCGCATACCCCGGCCCTGCGGTTAGGGTATGCGCATGGGGGATCACCGGGAAATGCTGCTCGACTTGTCCGTGGACGAGGCACACGCCGGTGCCCGGATGCGCGAGGTGCGCACATGGTTCCGTGCCACGGGCTGGAGTGAACCGGCACCGGACAACTATGACTACCTCCACAGCAAGCAGGTGTCCGACGGGCCGGGTCCCCGCCTAAAGCCGCAGCTGGATCCCCGCTCGCCGCACTTCGTCTTTAGCTTCATTCCCGGCCGGGGCCTCTACATCCTGGGCGACAGCACCGCAGGTCCGATGTGCCGGAAGTGCGGACAGGAACGGGACATTAATGAAGTGGCCGGTATGGTCGAGGACTGGCTGGACTCTGACCGGGAACCGGACCTGGCCTGCCCCGGCTGTTCCTGGCGTGCCCCCTGGGGAGACTGGGATCTTAGCTGGTCCCTGGGAGTTTCCTCCTTTGCCGTGGTTATCGACCAGAACTCCCAGACGCCGGATCCGCAGGATCTCGCCCGGCAGCTGAAGGAACAACTGCAGGCTGAGCTTGGCGGGCGCTGGGTGCTCATGCACTATCACGACTAAGGATCCATGCAGGCCGAGTCGTCAGGCCCTTGTTTCGGCCGGCACCGCGCAAGAGCATGGACACATGGCCCTGCAGATCAGCCCCGAATTCTTCAAGCTCCTGCCACACCTGCGTTTCGAACCGACGCCCCGGCGCATCCGGGCCCAGCTTGGCAACAACACGGTCCTGGACTCCAACAACGCCTATGTGGTCTTCGAGCCGAGACGGGTCACCCCCGTGTATGGCGTCCCGGCCCGGGACATCTCTGCGGAGCTGGTTGCCGCGAAAGTCCCGGAACAGGACCCGCTGGACGGCGTTCCGTCGGATGCCCTGATGGACCCGCGATACCCGTTCTCCGCACATACCGCCCGGGGGCGGGCGCTGGACCTTCGCGCCGGGTCGCATGAGCTTCCGGGCGCCGCGTTCAGCCCAGAGGATCCGGATCTGGCCGGCTACGTACTGCTGGACTTTGATGCCTTCGACCGCTGGCTGGAAGAAGACGAGGAAATCAAAGGCCATCCCCGCGACCCCTTCCACCGCGTCGACGCCCGGGAATCCTCGCGGGCGGTACGTGTGCACCTGGACGGCCTGGACGGCGAACTGCTGGCGTAAACACGGTCGCCGCTGTTCGTCTACGAAACCATGCTGCCGCGGCGCACGTATTTCCCGCGGGAGGACGTGAACTGGGACGTGCTCGCTTCCTCGTTCCGCCAGACGGTCTGCCCGTACAAGGGCACTACGTCCTACTGGTCGGTGACAGACCGGCCCGGGGGCGCAGATCTGGTCTGGTCCTATGAGACCGTCCTGCCGGACTCCGCGCAGCTGAAGATCCTGGTGTCGTTCTTCGACGAACGTCTGGACCTGTATGTCGATGACGCCAAACAGGAAATCGATTCCCTCTTTCGGTTCTGATCCTCCCCCTGCGTTATTTGGTGGTGGCATCGAGCCCTGCAATAGTTGCCGGGCGATTAAAGTGCCTGTTCTTCCGCGGCACCGAAAGTGGTGTATCCATGCCAATCATCGGGTCTCTGTAGGCCAGCAGCAATCTAAGCCAGGGCCTGTTTCCAGGCGTCTTTATTGCGTAGGACATAGTCAGCCGCCCCGCGCCAGTGATCACCGTGTCCGCTGACATACATTTCTGCCCAAGGCTGGAATCCGGTTTCATGTGAGGACTGCCACGGTTCAGAAATACCTGAAAGCTCTCCAAGCGGCTGGCGTTGACGTGCCCGAACCCAGAGTTTTCCTGCCACGGTTTGCGGACAGTTTCGCCAATACGAACGACACTCTCTGAGGCGTTTCCGCCTTCAAGTTCTTCAGCTTCCTCATTCACCCGAAGAAGGCTACTGCGTGAAAATAAGCTGGCCAAGCCATCTCCCGAGCGGACGGAACCAATACACGCCCACTAAGGGATCCCTGAGCGCGGCATACGATCAAAACTAGAGACTGGTGAGGTCCGATTTCCGCCGGACGGGTGCTACTGGATTTGATGTACTTCGATGGTGGATACAGCAAACAATCACAAAACAGCCCTCTTTCGCTCCCTTCATAAAGCGCAGCAACCGCTTAGATTGGCCAATGTATGGGACGTTGCCAGTGCGATGATCACGGAAGCCTCCGGTGCGCACGCCATCGCAACAACCAGTGCGGGGGTGGCATGGTCACTGGGTTTGCCCGATGGAAGCAAACTCGATCGAGGACAGGCCGTGGCTGCTGTGGCCCGGATCGTCGAGGCCGTAAATCTACCCGTTACCGCCGACATCGAGGATGGCTATGCAGATTCCTCGAAAGGCGTTTCACTGACAGTGACCGAGATCCTCAATGCCGGTGCTGTTGGCATTAACATCGAGGACGGCAATACGGACCCGGAATCCTTCAGTGAAAAAATTGCTGCGGCAAGGCAAGCCGCCAGCCATGCCGGTGTCGACCTGTTCATCAATGCCCGGACAGATGTGTTTCTGTCCGGGCATGGCACAGAAGAACAGAGAATTGAGGACGCGCTTAAGCGGTCAAACCGCTATGTAAACGCCGGAGCTGACGGAATCTTCGTGCCAGGTGCTACCAATAAGGCTGCCATCACCGCGCTCGTGGAAGGCGTCTCGGTTCCTGTCAACGTCATGGTCGGACCAGGATCGATCAGCGTCAGCGAACTCGGTAAGCTCGGGGTGGCACGTATAAGTCTGGGATCCGGCGTGGCGCAGGCTGCTTATGCAATAGCGCAGGCCGCGGCGGTGGAGTTATTCACTGTGGGAACCTATGACAGCGTCGCAGATGGTCTTGACTATGGAAGCATGAATG
Organism: Arthrobacter sp. Y3224198; assembly: GCF_059090025.1. NCBI lineage: Bacteria > Bacillati > Actinomycetota > Actinomycetes > Micrococcales > Micrococcaceae > Arthrobacter > Arthrobacter sp. Y3224198. Next base: position 153,366 of record NZ_JBNHFG010000004.1, on the reverse strand, counting down.
ATCTCTTGGCTTCTTCTCCGGCATTAATCCAGTATTCGACGAGGACGAGACAGTGAAGACCGACCAGCGGCCTCCGCGTGGGACATATTCCGCGTGTACTTTGGGGCACTCCCTATTTAAGGAGCGCTACCGGGCGATCGACGCCCGCGACGTACGTTTCGACGGGCAGTTCTTCACGGCCGTTTCTTCCACCGGAATCTATTGCACCCCATCGTGTCCGGCACGAACGCCTAAACCGGAGAACGTCACGTTCTATCCCACGTCAGCGGCGGCTCAAACTGCAGGGTTTCGGGCCTGCAAACGCTGTTTCCCGGAAGCGGCGCCGGGCACCCCGGAATGGAATCTTCGGCACGACCTCGCGGGCCGGGCAATGCGGCTCGTCCTCGACGGAACTGTGGACCGTGAAGGAGTGGAAGGACTTGCCTCCCGCCTTGGCTACAGTGTCCGCCATATCAACCGAGTGCTGGTTTCCGAGCTCGGAGCCGGCCCGCTCTCGCTCGCCCGGGCACGTCGCGCCCAATCTGCCCGCACGCTCCTGGTCGACAGCGATCTAGCGTTGGCGGACGTTGCTTTCGCGGCAGGCTTTGGCTCCGTGCGGCAGTTCAACACCACCATCCAGGAAGTATTCGCCACAAACCCCGGAGACTTACGAGCCCGCTACCATCGGCCGCAGCCAACAGAAGGATCGCGGGATGAGACCGGTGGACACCCCTTAGCTGTGCGGCTAAGTGTCGACCTTCCGGTTCGACAACCATTCGATGCTGCCGGCGTTTTCAAATTCCTCGCAGCCCGTGCGGTTGCAGGGGTAGAAGTTGCCGACCTCTCGGCACCTGCCTGCTTGCGCTACGCCCGCACCCTTTTGCTTCCCGGGGGACCCGGCGCAGTCCAAGTCACAGCGACCCTCACCAAGACAACGTGGCAAGTTCGAGCCCGTCTCGAGTTAGCCACTCTTCCCGATGTCGCACCCGCCATTGCCCGAGTGCGCCGCCTGCTCGACCTGGACGCAGATCCCGTCGCCGTCGACACCGCCCTACGGCAGGATCCTGCGCTGGCACCGCTGGTAGAGCGCGCCCCTGGAATTCGAGTTCCCGGCGCGGTAGACCCGTATGAATTAGTCATCCGGGCACTCGTAGGGCAACAGATTTCCGTCGCGGCAGCACGCACGCACCTGGGCCGGCTCTCCGCCCGTACCGGTTCGGGCTACGTTTCAACCATCCCAGGCCTCACCCGGCTCTTCCCTACCGTTGACCAAATCATTGCCGGCATCCCCGAACCCGGTAACGATGAACCGCTGGACCCGGATCGTCCGCTCCGCCTGCCAGGCCAGGCCATCCGTGCCCTCCTAACACTGTCGCGTGCATTAAAGAGCGGGCAGCTACCGGTGGATGTAGGGGTGGATGCCGAGATACTTCGGGAACAATTGCTTAGCCGGCCCAGAATCGGACACTGGACGGCCGCATACATCGCCATGCGTGTCTTAGGAGATCCGGACGCATGGCTTTATGGCGATGTCGCTCTCGTCGCTGGGGCAAAGAGTGTCGGCCTTCTCAAGCACGACGTCGCGAAGACGGCGGGTCACAGGATACTAGCGGACAGGGCGACACAATGGGCCCCCTGGCGTTCCTACGCGGTCATGCACCTGTGGAGGATGTCAGAACGTGAGCCGGCCCGTCCCTGACGTGGCTACAGCCGCATGTTGAGGGCTGTCCAGACAAGGGTCTCCACGGGACATCTGTGGTGTTGGGGCCGCTACTCGTCGTATTCCACGTCAGCGAAGGCTTTGACCTCTGATCGAAGTTGCTCGGCGATACTGGCGCCCTCAGCCTTCCATGCCCGTTCCTTGGCGCGTGAACTCCAACCGTTTTCATAAAGGTTCTCGGCATCCCAAGCGTCGTACCAGGCGCGAAGTCGGCCAGTTAGGCTTTCTGACAGCCCGAAGTCTGCCGGCTCCATTGTGTATTTGCTCGGGTGGCCGGGGGTGCTGTTCCTCCAAAGCGGCCACCGGTGCCCGTAGTCAGGAAACAGGCGGATGACTCGACGGGCGGGGTCGTCTGGCATGACCGTATACTAGCCCCAAGCGGGCATCCTACTGCGGGCCTTCCGGTCTTGATCGGACTGCCTATAAGCCGATCGCCTTATGAGACGAGGCAGTCGGGAAGAAAGCGGTGCAACGCCATGCCCTTTACCGCTGCGACGCACAGGTAAAACGCCTACCTCAGACAGAGCTCTGTTAGTTTCGGGTCATGGGGAGTATGGGAAAGGGCAGCCTTCACTTGATTGTGGATCTCGCTATTGAAGGTCTGTCGCCGGCTGCACAGGCGGCTCAGCGCCAGGTCGTGGAGATCGGTTCAGCTCATATTGTCGTCCTGCTGGATGGGACAGCCGCTGTTCGGGTCGGACGCGATCCGAACATGGCAGTTGAGATGCGAAAGCGTCAGGAACTAGTCGATAGCATTCCGGCGTCGATCGGGTTCCAAGTACCTAGGTCGTTGGGCCCTGTCGTGGAGCTGGAGGAGTTTTCGGCAGTTGCGACTGAGCTGGTGCCCGGCGCGCCCTGTCCTGCAGGTGAAGGTGAACCATCGGCGCTCCAGGACTTGCTCGCCCAGGTGTCGTCCATTGCCACGGAACCGATTGCGGGGTTGCTGACTGAGCCTCTGGCGTTTTGTGGGGGGCCTGAGTGGTATCGGATCCAACGCGAAGAAGTACTTCCGCTCCTCGATCCGGACGTTCAGGGGCAGGCCACGGACGCGCTCTTGGCGCTCGTGAACCTTGAGCCGGGCAAGGAAGTGTTTGCCCACGGTGACCTCGGGGGTCACAACGTCTTCTGGGAGGGCGGGCGCATATCGGGTGTACTCGACTGGGACCTGTCCTCTCAAAGCGACCGATCCACCGACCTCGCCTGCGTGGGTGTGTGGAACGGCTGGGAAAAACTTCCACTGATTGCGAACCCTTCCGAGGTTCGCCGGGCCTCCGTCCGGCGGAATACTTTCCGGCTCCAGCAGCTCGCCTTCGCCATCCTCCATGATCGAGCTGCAGTTGAGATCGACAGGGCAGTTTCAAGAGCAAATGCCTGGTTCGCCAAACAGTCCTTTTGAGCGAATGACCTTAGCCAGCAGTCAGCACTTGAAGATAGGCCACATGTCGCGCTGGGGCCGGCTCACCGGACGGTAGATGCAGGGAGAGTTGCGTGGAGAGCACCGCACAACCAGTACTCTGACACTGGGAGCATGCCGGCGCAGCTCTGGAACCGCACCGATAGCCACAGAACGCGGCGCTCCTTACCCGGGACTGGTCCGAGTATGTCGAATACGCCGCACTGTCGTCGAAAAGCTCATCTATGGTTGATCGACGCTAGGGTAACGGCATGGGGAAACAACTGCTGGAAGCCTTCGACATCTTCAAGTCTTTCCACGGTCAAGGAAGCGCACCCATAACTCCTGTGCTGCGCGGAATGAGTTTGCAGATACGGCCAGGTGAACTCGTTGCAATAGTAGGTCCCTCCGGCTCAGGGAAATCGACCCTCCTGTATTGCTTAGCCGGACTGGAAACCTGCACGTCCGGAACCGTGAACCTCTTGGGCAGCCCGATCAACGGAATGTCACATAGCCAGCTGGCTGCCCTGCGGCAGCGATCCGTGGGTTTCGTATTCCAAACCTACAATTTGATCCCGTCGCTGAGTGCACGCGACAACGTGGCGCTTCCCGCACGCCTGGCAGGAGACAAAGAAGCACTCTCACGGGTTGACGGGGCCCTTGCAGCCGTCGGCCTGACCGACCGGGGAAGACATGCACCGGCCCAACTCTCCGGCGGGCAACAACAGAGGATCGCAATTGCCCGTGTATTAGCCATGGCGCCCCGGATCGTCTTTGCCGACGAACCTACCGGTGCTTTGGATTCACAGACCGGCGCCGGTGTGCTGGATTTGCTACGCGGCATCGCTGCCGGTGAGCGTTCAGTTGTTCTGGTCACGCATGACCTGGAGGCGGCAGCTTGTGCGGACCGGGTCCTGGTGCTGCGTGACGGCATCATCCATGAAGAACTCCATCACCCGGCCCCCAGGGAAATACTCGAATCCGTGGAACGGGCCAGGCTGGAGTCCGGCAGTACAGAACCAAGGCCGTGACCATGGTTCATCTCGTGCTTTCCGAACTGCGGCATAACCTCAGACTCTGGCTCGGCGCCTTCATCATCATCTCCGCTGCGGCTCTCTTCCTGACCCTGTCCGCAGGGATCATCTCCACAGGACTGACCCTGCGGGGAACAGGTCAGATTAGTGCGAAGGATTTTGAAGGAATCGTAGGGTTTGCAGCCACACCAGCAGCTCTGGCTACGGTAACCACGGCGGTGGTCATCACCTCGGTAGCCCAGCTCACCGTCCGCGAGCAACGCCACTCGTATGCGTTGTGGCAGCTGGCGGGAGTCCTGCCACGAAGAGTGACCGGTGTCGTGATGCGTCAGCTGGCCGTAATTTCGCTTCTCGCAGCTGCCTCAGGTGTCCTTGCGGGGTGGCCATTAGTTAGCCCTCTGTTCGATTGGTTAGGCGCACGGGTGCCGTCTCTGGCGGGCCTGGATTCCTCCCTGTCGCCGGCAGCTGCGGCAATCGTCGTCGCGTTCTCAGTTCTGCTGACTCTTACTGCGGGCCTCAGGCCAGCCCGGGCCGCGGGAAGAACGCCGCCGATCGCGGCGTTGCGTTCCCCTGAAACTCTCCGCGGCGTGGTGAGCGCCGTGCGTTGGATATGGTGCGCACTTTTAGTCTTTGCAGGAGTGGGACTGAGCATGGGGATCCAATCGATCCCGTTGCCCGGGATTGGTTCCAATGGTTTCCTCATCCCTTTCCTGTTCGGATGCGCTGTCGCCTGCGCCGGTCCCGTCGTTGTCCCGCTCGTCCTGAGGATCTGGACAGCTGCTTTTCCGCCCGCACTCTCGTCAGTCTGGTTCCTGGCCCGCAACGCCACTCGACACCGCGTTGGGCAAAGCGCCAGCACTGTAGTGCCACTGGCCCTGGGCCTCATTCTTGTATGTTCCTTTATCAGTGTCTTAACGATGTTCCAGCAGGCACTTAGCCTCACCTCCGGGACCCCAGGCACTCCCGTCGACGCTGCCGGAAATCTCCTCATCTACGGTGCCCCTCTGGTCTTGGCCACTTTGGCAGCAGCAGTCACCGTCTTCATGTCCGGACGGGCCCGAGAGCGTGAGAATGCCCTGGTCCTAGCTGCTGGAGGCACTCCGTCGACGATCGTGATCACCGCCGTGCTGGAAGCTGTTATCTACACAGCCACTGCGGCCATACTCAGTCTGCTTGTCCTCATCCCCACACTGGCAACTGTCTGGGCCGCCATGAACAGCATGGTTCCGGGCACACAGTTTGTGGTCAGTTGGACACCCTGGGCCACGGTGGCCGGCGCCGGGCTGATTGCCTTACTCGTCTCGACAGTTATTCCCACCCTCTACTCAATGAGGTCCAGCATTCAGGCGGCGCTCAGCGGCTAAGCCAAAGGGATGTTACCCCCCTGCAGTCCCACCACCGCGGCCCAAGAGTTCCTCCGCTCGACGTCCCGTAAGTCGGTCCTCCAGCGTTACACGCTGCCACCGCTTCCCGCAGCGGACACTCCTCTGTCGATGCTGGCACAGAAGATTTGCGAATACCCCGCCCGCGTGAATGCCCGGGCAAGGTAACCCAAACGCTACAGCGGGCGGATAAGTGTTGATATCCTCGAGCCTCGTCCCTCCACAGCCCCCGACGCGGCGGCAGAAAAACTATTCGTTGTTCGAGGCGATCTGGATCAGGTTGCCGACGGTGTCGGCGAACACCACCGTCGTCATGGGCCCCATCTGCACCGGCGGCTGGGTGAATTGCACGCCCAGGGCCTGCAGGCGTTCGTACTCGCGCTGGACGTCCTCCACTTCGAAGGATGTGAAGGGAATCCCGTCCGCCACCAGGGCCTGCTGGAAGGGCGCCACGGCGGGATGCGCGTTGGGTTCAAGCGACAGTTCGACGCCGCCGTCCTCCCCCGGGTTGCCGACCGTGAGCCAGCGGTAGCCACCCACCGGCACGTCGGCCCGCGGCTGGAAGCCCAGCACCCGCGTGTAGAAATCCAGTGCCTTGTCCTGGTCGTCCACGAAGATGCTGCCCACAACTATCCGCATGGCCCTTCTCCTGTCTGTTCCGGTTTTGCGCTCCGGTGACTCCGCCGGTGCACGGCCAGCATCCGGCGCAACAGGCAGATGCGGGAGGGTAGCTCCGGTAATCCCGTCACCGGTTATCCGTCTAATCCAACCCCTCGAAAACATCGCCCAGTACGGTTTGTCCCGGCTGCCGGGGCGGCCAGGCGATGACGAGCGGCTCCACTGAGACAGTACGGGCCCAACCGGCGTCGTCGTTGGCATCCGGCGGGACACCCGGGGAAAGCACGTGGCGCTGGGTCCGGTGTTCCATCAGTCCGGCCACGATCCGGTGTGCCACGCTGCCGACGTCCACCTCCATGCCGATCAGTTCGTCCGGAACCGGATGAATGTCATACACCTTGTCCTCATCCCAGGGTTCCAGTCCCCGCCGGACCCGGCTGCCATTCCACCGTTCCCAGGTGGAGCGGCGGACGGCCCCGTGCAGGAGGCGCTTTAGCCCCGGACCGCCCCCGGTCCGCAGATTCATGAAGGCGGCATCCGTGGCCGCGCCGACCGCGATGTGGTCCGGGTGCCCGGTGATGCCGTCGGGACCGAAAGTGCAGACGACGTCGGGCCGCTCCTGCGCCAGGATCGCCCCGATCCGCTCCGCCAGTTCCCCGAAGGGAACCTCGGCGACCGCACCGTCGTCGTAGTCCAGCCACTCATGGCGGTCCGGCGGCCTGCCGTGAGCTGTCCAGGCCGCATCCATTTCCCGTCGGCGGATCCGCCCGAGCGGCTCGTTTACCGGAGGATAGGACGGGTCGGTCTCCCCGGCTCCGCCGTCGGTGGCGTGGACCAGCACAAAGCGGAACCCCGGATCGTCCTCGTGCAGGGCCACAGTGCCCGCCAGCCCGTACGCGTCGTCGTCGGGGTGGGCGACAACGAGGGCAAGGACGCGTGAACCCGTCATTTCCGGCACCTCCCGCGCGTCGGGGTCTTGCTCCCGTTCCAGCGTAGGACGAGAGGCATACAAGAAGAACCGCCGGCGCAAAGCGGACGCCTTCGGTTCAACCTGCTGCCGGGGCTAGGCTCGGGGCATGGAGCTCTTTGGCGCCGAAGGGTATGGGTTCGCACGGCAGGTGCTGCAGCGCGGCATCGCCGCCGTCTTCCTGCTCGGCTTCCTGAACGCCGCCGCACAGTTCCCGGCGCTGCTGGGTGAGAACGGGCTGCTGCCGGCACCCCGGTTCCTGGCCCGGATCAAGGGCCGGGGTATTCCCACCCTGTTCCACTGGCACTATTCGGACCGGTTCCTGCTGGCCGTGGCCTGGACCGGGGCCGCCGTCTCGGCCCTGCTGGTGGCCGGGGTGCCGCAGGCCGGGCCATGGTGGCTGCCGATGGCCGCTTTCCTGCTGATCTGGGGCCTGTACCTGTCCATCGTGAACATCGGGCAGACCTTCTACGGCTTCGGCTGGGAATCGCTGCTGCTGGAAGCAGGCTTCCTGGCCGCGTTCCTTGGATCAAACGACGTCGCCGCACCCGTGACGGTGCTGTGGCTGTTCCGCTGGCTGGTCTTCCGGCCTGAATTCGGTGCAGGGCTGATCAAGCTGCGCGGCGACAAAGTGTGGCGCGACCTGACCGCCCTGTACTACCACCACGAGACCCAGCCGATGCCAAATCCGGCGAGCTGGTTCTTCCACCACCTGCCCAAGCCGCTGCACCGGGTCGAAGTCCTCGGGAACCACTTCGCGCAGCTGGTGGTGCCGGTGTTCCTGTTTTTCCCGCAGCCGGTCGCGTCGGTGGCGGCAGCCATCATCATCATTACCCAGCTGTGGCTGGTGCTTTCCGGGAACTTCGCCTGGCTGAATGTGCTGACCATCCTGCTGGCGTTCACCGCGGTCAGCGACTCGGCCGTGCAGGCGGTGCTGCCGGCCGCGGAGTTCGCCGCCCCGGAAGCCACCCCGGCGGCGTACGTCGCGGTGGTATTGGCCGCCACGGCGGCCATGCTCTACTGGGCCTGGGCGCCGCTGAAGAACCTGTTCAGCCGGAACCAGCTGATGAACGCCAGCTTCAACCGCTGGCACCTGTCCAACGCCTACGGGGCCTTCGGCAGCATCACCCGCCACCGCAGTGAAGTGGTGATCGAGGGCAGCAACGATCCGCCCGGGCCGGATGCGCAGTGGCAGGAGTATGAGTTTCGGGGCAAGCCCGGGGACCCTCGGCGGATGCCGCGCCAGTTCGCGCCCTACCATCTGCGGCTGGACTGGCTGATGTGGTTCCTGGCACTGGGTTCCTACGGCGCCTGGTTCCCGGAACTGCTGCGCAAGCTGCTCGCCGGTGACCGCCGGACCCTGCGCCTGCTGCGCAGGGATCCGTTCAACGGCACTCCGCCCCGCCGGATCCGCGCCCGGGTGTACCGGTACCGCTATTCCACGCCGGCGGAACTGCGCCGCGACCGGGTCTGGTGGGTCCGGGAACCGGCCGGGACGCTGGTGGATCCGATCGAGGCGCCCCGGCGCGGAACGGTTTAGGCGCCGGCCTCGGGCTTGGTGACCACGGAATGCGTGGCGTGGTCATACAGGAAGGTCACCGGACCGCCCGCATGCTGCATTTCGTAATTGCCGCCGTCGCGGTGGGCGCCGAAGCCGTAGTTCTCCTCCCAGGAGCCGTTCAGGGCCACCTTGTAGGCGTAGGTGCCCTCGGGCAGGTCCACGGTGAGCTTCCACAGTTCGTCATGCCGGTCAAACCCGAAGCGCAGGTCCGCTCCGGCGGGATCCCAGTCATTGGTGCCCAGGGCGCTGCCGAAATCGCCGGCGAGGATCACGGTCTCCGGCTGCGGGAAGGACGGCTCCGGGACATCGGTCTCCGGATGCGCCCCGTGCTGCTCGGCCGGGGCGACGGGCTCGGCGACGGCGTCGCGGACGGCCTCTTCCACCACTTCCTCAGCGGGTGAAACCACTTCGGGTGCTGCGGCGGCGGCGGGCTTACCGTTCAGGGCGGCGGCCAACTGCGCAGTGTCGGGGAAATCCTTCAGGGCCTGGCGGCCGGCGTTGGTGATGCTCCACCCGGACCGGGCTTCCTTGAGGATCCAGCCGGCCTTGACCAGCTTGGTGGTGGCGTTCACCAGGGCACGTTCGCCGCGGGCCGTGCCGCTGGCCAGGGTTTCGGCTTCGCTTCCGGTCAGCGGAACCCGGTCCAGGGCGGCGCCGAGGACCTTTCCCCGGCTGATCTTTCCGGTTGCCGACGGTTCCTCTGCGGCGAGGATTTCAAGGACCGCCCGCAGCCGCAGTGCAGTGTTTTCAACGGTGTCTGAACCCAATGGAATTCCTTTTGTGACGTGTGTGCTGATAAGCCTGCTGACAGTTTTCCACCTTAGCCGGGGGCACCGGAGGCAGGAAGCACCACGGCCCTAGTGTCGCGCAACCAGTCCCGCGAGGGGTGTGAAATCGCCCTCTTCCAAGGCGGCGTATCCGGCGTATGCGGCCAGCACGGCGTCCTCGACACTGCCGGTGTCCAGGCCCGGCACCAGGTCCCGGGCTGCTCCTGCGGTGCGCGGATCCCATCCGAGTCCCAGCTCGGCATAACAGTCGGTGAGCACCCTGCGCAGCGGCGTTCCGTTGGCCACCACCAGGACGGTGGAAAACAGCCAGGCCCCGGATACAACGCGCTGCGCGGTGCCGGCGAGCTTGATCCGTTCCCCCGCCGCGCCCTCGCCGTAGACGGTGAACTCTCCCGGGCAGTACTCCCCCGGGATTTCGCCGACGCCGGTCACCAGTCCCGTCTTGGCCAGTGCGCCGGCGAGCAGCTCGCCGAACTGCGCGAACCGCCGCAGGGACCCGGCCAGGGCATCGGCCTCGGGCTCCACATGGTCCAGCACCAGGCAGTCCCGGTGGTAGGCGGCGGCCCGGCCGCCGGCCCGGCGGACAAGCGGCTCAAACCCGTGACGCCGGCAGGCTGCTTCCGCAGCGGCAAAACCCGGCAGCTTGGCGTCCCGCTGGCCCAGGGCCACGGTGGGAGCGGGCCGGTAAATCCGCAGCGTGGGGCCGAGCTCACCGCGCCGCACGGCGTCGAGCATCGCGAGCGCAAAGTCCAGGTCCTCCGCGGCGCCGAGCGAGCGCTGCTGGCGAACCACCGTCAGGCCGGCGGACATGGCCTATGCTCCGCCCAGGGGCCGGACGGTGAGGATCTGCTCGCTGCGGCCGAACGGTCCCTGCAGGTCATGCAGGATGGCGGAGGTCAGTCCGATGCCGTCGGCGCCGAAGGTGACCTGTGTGTCCAGGCCCAGCCACTCGCCCCGGGGTTCGCGGTGCAGATGCAGCTGCAGGTCCACATTCGGGAACATGTAGCTGTCCCCGCCCGGGGGTACCCGGGTGGAGATTCCGTTGGCGGTGTCGGCCATGCCGATCATGCGGACCAGGTCGGAGGTAGGTGTTCCTTCCACCATTTCGTGCGGGGTGCGCAGCCAGCCCCGCCCCCGGCCTGGACGGATGCCCGGCAGGGCCCGCATTTCCAGCGACTCGATAAACGCACCGGGCCAGGAGGTGAGGCTCTCGCTGCTGCCGGCCTCGGAGGGACCGGGCATGGCGTCGTCTTCGACGGCGGCCACTTCCGGTGTTGACCCCCGGGCCAGGCGCCAGGCGGTGGCCCGGACGGCGGTACGCCCGTCAGCCACCATCTCCGCCTGCAGCAGTTCAATGGTCCGGCCCGGACGCAGCATGGTGGTCTTCACTTCAAAGGTGGTCCGCGGGATCAGGCCCAGGATGTCGTAGCTGATCCGCGCCATCCGCAGCTCGGGGCGCGGCTGGAATTCCTCCAGGCAGTGCGCCAGCAGGCCCGAGATGGGCGCCATGTGCTGCTCGTGCGGATTCCAGGCTCCCTGCGTATGGATGGTTGCCTCATAGGCACCGTTGCCAAGTGGGCGGTAATACGATTCAGCCACGTGCTTTGTTCTCCTGCCGGTCCTTGATTGGCCTTCAGGCTACATCAGGGGGGGCTGCCGGTCTGGCTCTGCGGCGTGTCCGGGGACACAATATCCGGATGGAATACACCCACCTCGGCCGCTCCGGCCTGTCCGTTTCCCGCCTCTGCCTGGGCACCATGAACTTCGGCCCCAAAACGGAGGAGGCGGACGCGCACGCCATCATGGACAGCGCCCGCGAGCGCGGCATCAACTTCTTCGACACGGCCAATGTGTACGGCTGGGGAGAGAACAAGGGATGGACCGAGCAGATCATCGGGCGCTGGTTCGCCAAGGGCGGCGGACGGCGGGAAGACACCGTCATTGCCACCAAGCTGTACGGGTCCATGAGCGATAAGCCCAATGACACCTTCCTTTCCGCCCTGAACATCCGCCGCGCCCTGGACGCCAGCCTGCAGCGGCTGCAGACGGACTACATCGACCTTTACCAGTTCCACCACGTAGACCGGAACACCCCGTGGGACGAGATCTGGCAGGCCATGGAGGTGGCCGTCCAACAGGGGAAGGTCATCTACAACGGCAGCAGCAACTTCGCGGGATGGCACATTGCCCGTGCCCAGGAGAATGCACAGCGGCGGAACTTCACCGGGCTGGTCAGCGAACAGTCCATCTACAACCTGATCAACCGGTCCGTGGAACTGGAAGTGATCCCCGCCGCGCAGGAATACGGGCTGGGGCTCCTGCCGTGGTCCCCGCTGCAGGGCGGGCTGCTGGGCGGGATCCTGCAGAAGGAGGCCGACGGCGGCGGGCGGCGCGCGGACGGCAGGGTGCGGGACCTGCTCGACAAACACCGGGAGCAGATCCGCCAGTACGAGGAATTCGCTGCTGAGCTGGAGATCGAACCGGGCATCCTGGCGCTGGCCTGGCTGCTGCACCAGCCCGCCGTCGCCGCTCCGCTGGTGGGACCGCGCACCATGCGCCAACTGGACGACGCGCTGACCGCCCTGGACGTCAGCCTGGATGAGCAGGCGCTGGAGCGGCTGGACGCGATCTTCCCCGGCCACCGGACCGCTCCGGAGGACTACGCCTGGTAGCTGCGCCGCCGTCAGGCGCTCGCCGGTTCGATCAGCTCCGGGCCGTTGTTGCGCACAGAGTTAACCTCATTGGAGACCACCCGCGGCGTCAGCGAAGGCTCCGGCACGGCGTCCAGCAGCTGCGCGACGTCGGCGCCGTCGGTCAGCTTCGGGTCCAGCCAGTCCGCGTACAGGTCCGGCGGAATGATCAGCGGCGTCCGGTCATGGATGTGGCCCAGGGCATCGGCTGCCTGGGTGGTGATGATGGTGACGCTGAGCAGCCACTTGTGTTCGTGGTCCTCGGGCAGTGCCGGATCCGGCCAGAACTCGTACAGTCCGGCAAAAGCCAGCGGGTCCTGCCGGTCGGAGTAGAGGTAGGTGGGGATCTTCCCGTCCGCGGACTTCTCCCACTCGTAGTACCCGTCAGCCGGCACCAGGGCACGGCGCTTCACCGCGGCCTTGCGGAAGGCCGGCCTCTCCAGGATGGTTTCCCGGCGGGCGTTGATCATCCGTGAGCCGATCTTCGGGTCCTTGGCCCAGACCGGCACCAGGCCCCACTTGGCTGTCGCCAACCGGCGTACCGGTTCCTCCGCAGAGAAGCGCTCGGTGACAATCCGCACGTCATCGGTGGGCGCAACATTCCAGGACGGCCGCACCTCGGCGCCCACCGTCTGCCCGACGGCGAACGCGGACACCAGGTCCGACGTCGCCCTTGCCATTACGTAGCGTCCGCACATGGCACCCATTGTGCACCATTCCGGTGCCGGTTTCCCGGGCGCCGCCGTTCTCCGCCTTCGAACAAATGTTCTATTTTTAAAACATAAACCAAGACGCCGTGCAGCGGCTCGCCGCAAGGTATGCCCGGCGGGCGGAGCCGATCGGCCTGACCCCGGAAGAACTGGATTTCGAGCACAACCCGGTCACCACATCGGTGCCCGGCCTCCCGGTGTGGGCCTGGATCCGTTTCCCGGGCACGGCCGAGCGGGTTCGGGGCGAGGCCTGCAGCTGGTCGGCCGAAGCCGTGCAGGTGCTTTGGGAGGACGCCGGAGTCCGCCGGTCCACCTGGGTCTGGGCCTCCGCCGTAACCCGCCGGGAGAACAACAGCCGCAAGGAGGCCCTGGGAAGCCGGACCGCGCCGGACCGCACGCGACCGCGCGGCACGGAGAACGGCTAAAGCTGGGTGAATGCGGCGGTGGCCGGATCGGCGCCGATCCGGCTGCCCGCCTCCAACCCGTCCAACAGCTCCAATTCCTCCTGCTCCAGTTCAAGTTCCGCGGCGGCCAGGTTTTCCCGCATCCGGCCGGAGTGGGCGGACTTCGGAATCACGATCCGCCCCTGCCCCAGATGCCAGGCGAGGACCACCTGCGCCGCCGTCGCCCCGTATTTGCCGGCGAGCGCCGCGACTTCGGCCGCCGCCAGGGCGCTCCCCTGCCCCAGCGGACTGTAGGCTTCCACCGCGATGCCGCGCGCCATGGTGTCGGCTGCGAGCGCAGCCTGCTGGAAGCCGGGATGCAGTTCAATCTGGTTGACGGCCGGCAGCAGCTGGCTCTGTTCCGCCAGGGCGTCCAGGTGTTCGGGCAGGAAGTTGGACACACCGATCGCCCGCATGTAGCCGTCGTGGTAGAGGCTCTCCAGTTCCTTCCAGGCCTGCACAAACAGCGCCTGCGAGGGCACCGGCCAGTGGATCAGGTAGAGGTCCACCACGTCCAGCTTCAAGGCACGCCGGCTGTCCAGGAACGCGGCCCGCGCCCGCCCCTGGTCTCCGTTGCGCAGCTTGGTGGTCACGAAGATTTCCCCGCGCGGTACGCCCGAGGCGGCTATGGCCGCGCCGACGCCGGCCTCGTTGCCGTAGGCCGCAGCCGTGTCAATGTGGCGGTACCCCGCGGCCAGGGCGTCTTCCACCACTTCCTGGGTCCGCTCGGGCGGAACCTGGAAGACCCCGAAACCCAGTTGCGGGATGCGCACGGCATTGCCCAGGGTCAGTTCGGGGGCAGGGTTATGCGGGCTCTCGGTCATGATGTTGCCTCTCCTTATGTGCCTTCCGTGCGGCCTGCGTGGCCTAGGCTTGGGTGCAGTTACGGGGCCGGGCACCTCCACCTAAGCCCGGCTCTTCCCCGCAGTCAAGGAAAATTCCGGTCAGGATAGTGATGCTCCCGTGGCACTGAATTTGCTCTTCATCGGCGGCACGGGCGTGATCAGTTCCGCCGCCGTCACCCGCGCCGTCGAGCTCGGCCACCGGGTGAGCGTGTTGAACCGCGGAGTCTCGACGTCGCGGCCGCTGCCGGACGGCGTCGAGTCCCTCTCCGCCGATGTCCGCGACCTAGCCGCGGTCCGGGCCGTCCTGGGGAGCCGGGAGTTCGACGCCGTGGCTGACTTCCTGTCCTTCACCGCCGACCATGTGGCCGCGGCGGTGGATTTGTACCGCGGACGCACCGGCCAGTACGTGTTCATCAGTTCCGCCTCCGCCTACCAGAAACCGCCGGCCCGGCTGCCGGTGCTTGAATCCACGCCGCTGCGCAACCCGTTCTGGCAGTACTCCCGGGACAAGATCGCCGGCGAGGACGTACTGGTCCGCGCCTACCGTTCCGACGCGTTCCCCGGCACCATCGTCCGCCCCTCCCACACTTATGACGCCACCATGGTGCCGCTGATGGGGCATTGGACGGATATCCACCGGATGCGGGCAGGGTTGCCGGTGCTGGTGCACGGCGACGGCACCGCCCTGTGGACGCTGACGCACAGCCGGGACTTTGCCAAGGCGTTCGTGGGGATGTTGGGCCGCCCCGAGGCGATCGGCGAAAGCTACACCATCACCGGTGACCAGTTCCTGCCCTGGGATGCCGTCTACCGTGCGCTCGCAGCCGCTGCCGGGGTGCCGGATCCGGAACTGGTGCATGTGGCGTCGGAAACCATTGCCGCCCATGATCCGGGGCGCGGTCCGGGCCTGCTGGGAGACAAAAGCCATTCGGCCGTTTTCGACAACAGCAAGATCAAGGCACTGGTTCCGGGCTATCAGGCATCCATCCCGTTCTCCGAGGGCGCCCGGGAGATCGTCCGCTGGCATGACGCCCATCCCGGGGCACGGCAGCTGGACGCAGACTGGATGCAGCTGAGCGACCGGTTGGCGGCTTGGGCGCGCGGAGCTGACTGAGCCGCCGCGGCCAACACCGGCGCGGCTCCCGACGCGGGCGACAAGCGGAGCGTGTGCTGCCAACCCAAGGCGTGGCCGGCTGTTAGAGTGCCACCATCCGCCACGGCACCGGTTCCGGTGGCAGGCGGCCAATTCGTTCATCCTTCGAAACAGTCCTCGGGGGAACTTTGTGAAAGGACAGCATGTCGGAGAATAAGCAGTACCCCGGTGAGGGACAAGGTCCCGAGTCGGGGGCAACCCCGACTGACGAGCAGTACAGCTACCCGCAGGCGGATCCCGCTCCGGAGCAGCCACAGGGCCAGACTCCTTCCGCACCGGGCTACGGCGAGCCGGCGGCCGGGCAGCAGTACCCGCAACCGGGCTACGGCCAGGACCAGTCAGGGCAGGCCCCCTATCAGCAGGGCCAGTACCCGCAGGCGCAGTATCCGCAGGCCCCCTATCAGCAGGGTCAGTACCCCCAGGCGCAGTATCCGCAGGCGCCCTACCCCCAGGGCCAGTACCCGCAAGGCCAGTACCCGCAGGCTCCCGGTCAGTTCGGGTACGGACAGGGGTACGGAGAGCAGAAGTCCAGGCTGGTGGCCGGCCTGCTCGGTATTTTCCTGGGCAGCCTGGGCATCCACCGCTTCTACCTCGGGAACATCGGTCTTGGCATTGCCCAGATCGCGGTGACCGTGGTGACGTTCGGCTTCGGCGGCATCTGGGGCTTCGTTGAAGGCATCATGATCCTTTGCAACACACCGTCCTTCCGCACGGATGCCAAGGGCGTACCGCTTAAGGAGTAGCCCGTGCCGGCTGGGACACCGTCAGCCCTGCATATTGCGGCGGTAGCGGTGTTCCAGCAGCAGGCGGGCACCGTTGACCACGAGCGTCTCCACCGGAACTCCCTGTTCCTCGGCAAGTTCCTCCAGTTCCCGTCCCAGCTTCTTCGGGATCTGCAGCTCAATGATCATGGCTTAAATCGTATAGCGGCCGCGGGCGTCTTCCGGACGCCCCGTGCGTCGGCTGCGTCACCTCCGGCATCGGCGCCGCCCTCCAAACCCATCAGCAGCGCCGTCGCCCCCGTAATTCACTGGTGTGCCGCCATCGGCGGTAGGTTCCCTGCTGTCCGGCCCTAGCCGACGATGAACGTCCACGCCGCCCCCGCCATAGAGAAACACCCGAAAACCAGGTAAAAGAACCCCAAAGACCTGACAGTGGACATATCCGCGATAGTGGACATATCCGCGATAGTGGACCTTTCGGGCGGGATCCCCCTGGTTTCGCAGTAGATGCCAAACCACACGTCCGCGGCACCGCGGACGTTGCGGAACACGCACCACCCGGCCACGGCGAAGGCGGCACCGGACAGCACCGCCGTGGCCAGCCCGATCCTCAGCTGCCCCGTGACCATACTGGCCAGGAAACCTGCGGGGAATACCGAATAGCCCAGCAACAGTGCTGTGCGGACAGGGTGGGGCAGCTCAACCAGCAGCCGGAGTTTCGTTTCAGCGGAGCCTAACAGTGCGGTGCTAAGCTGGTCATTCGAACATGTGTTCTAGTGAAACCAAGGTGGAAGGCGTCGGCATGGCCGTGTTTTCAGCAGACCGTTCCCGCAGGGCCGCCCCTCCGGAGGCCGACGCTGCCACGGCGGCAGGTTTCCCCAGCCCGGCCCGGGATTACTTCGACGGCCGGATAGACCTCAACCGGCACCTGATCCGGGACCCCACCTCCACCTACGTGGTGCGGGTTGAAGGGGATTCGATGGCCGGCACCGGCATCTGCAACGGCGACGAACTGATTGTGGACCGCTCGCTCACGCCCCGGGACGGCGCCGTCGTGGTGGCCGTCGTGAACGGCGAGCTGGCGGTGCGCCGGCTGCTGCTGGACGGCGGCAGGATCCTGCTGCGCGCCGAAAGCCCCGGATATCCGGAGATCGAAGTGGCCGAGCCGTCGGAGCTGTCGGTGTGGGGCGTTGTGACCCGGTGCCTGCACCATGTCTGAGGAACCTGCCGCCGCGCATGCCTCCAACGGCTCACGGATTGCCCTGGTGGACGTTAACAGCTTTTATGTCTCCTGCGAGCGCGCCTTTGACCCGAAGCTGGCCGGGGTGCCCGTGGTGGTGCTGTCCAACAACGACGGCTGCGTGGTGGCCCGCTCGGATGAGGCCAAGGCGCTGGGCATCAAGACCGGCACGCCCTGGTTCAAGTTGGCCGAATCCGCAGCTCAGGTGAGCCTGGTCCAGCGCTCGAGCAACTACGAACTGTACGGCGACCTGAGCGCGCGGGTGATGGAACTGCTGGGCCGCTACGCCCTGTGGCAGGAGGTCTACTCCATTGATGAGTCCTTCCTCGGCCTGGCCGGCACCCCTGCAGAGCTTGAAGCCCAGGGGGCAACCATTCGCAGCGCCGTGGCCCGGCACACGGGTCTGCCGGTGTGCGTGGGCATTGGCAGCACCAAGACGCTGGCGAAGTTCGCCAACCGGATAGCCAAACAGAACCGGCACCTGCAGGGCGTGTGCAACCTGGACACCATGGACCCGGCGGTGGTGGACACCATCATGTCCCGGGTGCCCGTCACCGGCCTGTGGGGCGTGGGGGCGCGGCTGGGGACCCGTCTGGCGGCCTTGGGCATCGAATCCGTGGCGGACCTGCGCGCAGCGGACCCGGCGATGATCCGGCGGAAGTTCTCGGTGATCCTCCAGCGAACCGTGCTCGAACTCAACGGCACCTCCTGCATCCCGCTCGACGACGAGCGCGCAGACCGCAAACAGCTGATCTTTTCCCGCAGCTTCTCCACCCCGGTGACCACGCTGGCCGAGATGCGCCAGGTCATGAGCATCTACGCCCAGCAGGCCGCAGCCAGGCTCGCGCGGGAAGGACAGCAGGCGAGCGTGCTTACCGCCTATGCGGGCACGTCCCACTTCAGTTCCAAAGCGGCGTCATTCCCCTCCGCCACGGTACGGCTGCCCGCTCCGACGTCGGATCCCGTGGTGCTCAGCCGGGCCGCCGTGGGCGCCTTGGAGACTGAGATGGTGGAGGGCATTTCCTACACGAAGGCCGGAGTCATGCTCACCGGCTTGGAAGCCGCCGGTGAACAGCCGCTTTTTGATGCCTTCGTGTCCGACCAGGAGCGCCGCAACCTCGGCGACCTGCTGGGCCGGGTCACGGACAAGTACGGGGCGTCCAGCATCGGCCTGGGCCTGGCCGGCATCACCACCGCCAAGCCGGAGTGGACCATGTCCCGCAAGTACTCCTCGCCCCGTTACACCACCGAGTGGAGCGAACTGCCCGTGGTCCGGGCACTCTGAGCGGATACCCGGAACCGCAGGCAGGAACAGGCAGTCTCCGCCGCTGACGCACGCTCCCCGCCGGTTTACGCTCTAATCCTGCAATTGTTTGTCCCGCAACCGCTTGTCTAGCAGCCATCCCGGGGGTTCGCATGGATGTTTTCTGGCCAGGCGCCGTCATCGGCCCGGTTGTCGTAATACTGTGCCTGATCGGTATCCGGAAACGGGAGGCGCTCGCCCAGGCCATGTTCTCCGGGCAGGAAGCGCTCTACGGGACAAAGTGGGCCAACCGGTCCATGGGCGATCCCAAGATACGTCCGGCCCGACTGATAGCTCCTTTCATCGCCGGCACCGTCATGGGCGCTGCGTTCTTTGTCCTCTCGCTCACCGGCGTCCTTGAGCTGGACGGCACGCAGAACCCGCCTCCACCCCCGGGCTTTGTGCTCGCGGCACTCACCGGAGTCGGGTTCGGCTTAGCGGCTGCCGTCTACCTGTTCACCCGCAAGGGCCGGCAGCCCTCCCGGAAGCTGCTGTGGGGCCTGATCCTCGCCGGCATGGCGTGTATGGCCGGTGCAGCCGTCTTCCTCCGCTGACCCCGGTGGATCCGGCGTCCTCCGTTTCGTGGGACGCTGGATATATGGACCTGGTCGTGTCGCCTGCGCTGACGATTCCCGCAGCGGAGTTTAACTGGCGGTTCTCCCGTTCCTCCGGGCCCGGTGGCCAGCACGTGAATACCTCGGACAGCCGCGTTGAGCTGTTGTGGGATGTTGCCGGGTCGGCAGTGCTGACGGAAGAGCAGCGCGCGATGCTGCTCGGGCGCCTGAAGAACCGGCTGGTCGCCGGCGTGCTGACCGTGACGGCGTCGGAACAGCGCTCGCAGCTGCGCAACCGGGAGAGCGCCCTGGCCAAACTCGCCGCCCTCGTGGCAGACGGTCTGGCACCTGCACCGCCCAAGCGCCGCCAGACCAAACCCACCCGGGGCTCCAATTACCGGCGCCTGGATACCAAGAAACAGCGGTCAGTGACCAAACAGCAGCGGCAGCGCCCGCCGCGGGACTAGCGTCACTGCCAGGCCAGGTCGGCGCTGCCGTAGGGCGGCGGTATCCAGGGATACTCAAGCCGCACGCCGCCGACCAGCAGCGGCGGCGGAACATAGGTCAGCTCACCGAAGGCACTGGCTCCGCGGCGCAGGACCGGTTCGGGCAGCGCCGACGCTTTGGTCCCGGGCGGCGGGCCGGGCAGGCGCAGCAGTTCCAAAGCGGTCCGGGCCAGCGACAGGTGCGCTGTTCCCACAATGCCGCGCGATCGTGCCGCAACCAGGGCGACGGCGGCGGCGGACATTCCCAGCCCGGTGGCGTAGTCCAGCGCCTGGACCGGCAGCGCCCCGGGCCGCCACGCGCCGTCGTCCCCCGTGCTGCCATACAAGTGCGCAATGCCGGTGGCAGCCTGGACAATACTGTCGAAGCCCCGCCGCTCCGCCCACGGGCCGGAGTCGCCCCAGGCATCCAGGCACACCACGGCCAGGTGCGGATAGTCCGTCCGCAGCGAGACCGGGTCCAGGCCCAGCCGGTCCAGCGACCCGCCGCGGTAGGCGGTAAGGACGACGTCGGCCTCCGCGAGCAGGGCGCGCAGCCGCGGCTGGACGTCCGGATCGGACAGGTCGGCCACCGCGCTGCGCTTGGCGAACCCGGTGTCCACGTACTGGTCCTCCAACTCCGGGAGCGCCGGAGGATCCACGCGCAGCACGTCCGCGCCCAGGGCGCCCAGGATGCGGCTGCCGGAAGGGCCGGCGATGACCCGGGTCAGGTCCAGCACCCGGAGGCCCGACAACAGCCCGCCGTCCCCGGATTTCGGGGCTAATCCGGGACCGGAATCGCGCAGATCCAAACGCAGCCATGGTTCAGCTGTCACCGCCTGGCCTGCCGCGGACACGGACCACTGCTCCGGGGTCCGAACCTCGGCCGCCAGTCCCCCGCGGGCGGTCACCGCTTCCTCCACCTCGGCGGCTGTACGGCTGCGCAGGGCATCGTCCACCTGCTCCGGGCCCTGCACACCCAGGGCCGCAAGCAGGGCGGCCTCGTGGTGCGGATAGTTGGCGTGCAGGCGGATCCAGCCGTCGGCGGTGGGTCGGAACCCGGACAGCGGGGCGAACCCCTGTATCGGCTTGTTGTTGATCCGCAGGTGCGTGAACGAGGCAAAAGCTGCCGCGACGCCGTCGGAGGTCAGACCAATCCTGGCCCGGCGTCCGGCGGATTCTGCGTAGGAGGTGACTGCTGTGGCCAGCATCTGCGCTGAGCCCAGTGCCAGCCCTTCAACATCCAGCCGCCCGCCCCACCACCAGCGCGGGCCGGCCCAGGGAGCGGGCCCCACGTTTTCCGCCAGCAACGGAGAAAGGCTTTGGGCCAAGGGCGGGACGGGATTTTCCACGGAGGTGGCCATACCGGAATTATGCGCGTGGGAGCTGATTCCGGCCAGCAGCGCATAGCCGACGGCCGCCCTCCTAGGGCGGCGCGGACGTGCAGGGGCTACGCTTGGCACCGGGGATCCCGTCCTCATCAGCAGCATTTGTGGACAAAGGAGCATCATGGCAGCGGACGTACTGGTCATCATTGGCGTAGGCGGCATGGGACAGGCGGTAATGCGCCGGCTCGGTGCGGGCCGGAAGGTCCTGCTGGCGGACTTCAACGAGCAGCTCCTGGCCGGCGCTGTCACCGCGGCTGTAGGTGACGGTTACGACGTCGTCTCCGCGAGGGTTGATGTCTCTTCCCGTGAATCGGTCCAGGCACTGGCCGCCACCGCCCGGGAACTGGGCAACGTCACCGGGGTGGTGCACACCGCCGGCCTCTCCCCCGTCCAGGCCCCGGTGGAGGCCATCTGGAAGGTAGACCTCTACGGCGTGGCCGTGGTGCTCGAGGAATTCGAAAAGGTCATCGCCCCGGGCGGCGCCGGCGTCGTCATCGCCAGCATGGCCGGCTATCTGGGCGGCGGGAGCATTCCCGCGGACACGCTGGCCAGCCTCGCCGCCGTGCCGGCCGATGATCTGTTGCTGATCCCCTTCGTGGCGGAAATCGACAATGCCGGGCAGGCCTACAGCGTGGCCAAGCGCGCCAACCAGGTCCGGGTACAGGCTGCCAGCCTGCGCTGGGGCGCCCGCGGCGCCCGGGTCAACAGCATCAGCCCCGGCGTGATCTCCACGCCCATGGGCCAGCAGGAACTGGCCGGCGAGTCCGGGGCGCAGATGCGCGCCATGATCGAGGGATCGGGCACCAAGCGGGTCGGCACCCCGGCGGATATCGCCAATGCTGCCGCGTTCCTGCTCAGCAGCGATGCCAGCTTCGTCACCGGAACGGACTTGCTGGTGGACGGCGGCGTCGTGGCCGCGGTCGATACCGGTTCCCGGATCCGGACGGCGGGCTAAGGCGTTCCGCCCGGGGGCGTTGCCGGGGAATGCGCCGCTGTGGTCGAATCGGGAGCATGACTGAGTATCTGGTCCTGCTGCGCGGCATCAACGTGGGCGGCCGGAACAAGGTGCCGATGAAGGACCTGCGGGCACACCTGGAGCAGCTGGGCTACGACGACGTCTCCACGTACATCGCCAGCGGCAACGCGTTCCTCACCTCGGATGAGCCCGCGGACCTGGTGACGGAGCGGATCGAGGATTCGCTGGTGCAGGCGTTCCACCTCGATGACGAGCTGATCCGCGTTCGGGTCCTGGACCGCCCCGGGTTCCAGGGCGTCATCGAGAACAAGCCGGAGAACTTCGGGGAAGAGCCGGACACCTACCATTCCGACGCGATTTTCCTGATGGGCATCGACACCGGGACGGCGCTGGCCGCGTTTAATCCGCGCGAGGGGGTAGACGCGGTCTGGGCGGGCGAAGGCGTCATCTACTCCCGGCGCCTGAGCGCCGAGCGCACCAAAAGCCGGCTCAGCAGCATCATGGCATCCCCGTTGTACAAGTCCATGACCATCCGCAGCTGGAGCACCACTATGAACCTCTGGGACCGGTTTCAACCCTGACCGGCACAATGCCGCCGGTTGCACGGACCGCGCCGATCAGTGTGCGGGGGCGGTCAGTAAGCGGGCGCGGCCGGAAGCCCGACGAACTGCTCCAACGTCACTCCGGTGTCATGGACCATCTGCGCATATTCAGTGCCCACATAACGCAGGTGCCAAGGCTCGTAGGCATAGCCGGTGATGTGTTCGGCACCGGCGGGATACCGGATGACGAATCCGTACCGGTGGGCATTTGCCGCCGCCCAGGTGCCCGCGGCCGTTCCCGCGAAGCACCCCTCCAGGGCGCAGGTGCCGTCCGGGTTGCCGATGTCGATGGCCAGTCCGGTCTCGTGCTCGCTGTATCCGGGCCGGGCAGAGATGGAGTCTGCCACCTCCGCGCCGTAGCGGGCGGTGTAGTACTCGTAGAGGCGGGCCTGCTCGGCCCGGGACCGGAAAGCGCTGACCGCCGTAATGGGGACTCCGGCTGCGGCGGCATCCGCCACCAACCGGGCGTAGGCAGCGGCCGCTTCGGCCCGCAGCGGCACTCCCCCGGCGTCGGCAAGGTCCTGCGGAATCCCGGCGTCGGGCAGGGGCAGGTTCTTGTTGACCACCACCACGGCGGGAGCACCCGGCGGCGCCTGCACCGGCACAAGGGCCGCCGCTTCCTGCGGGGTCTCCTCGGGGGGACGGCCGGTGTAGCCGTAAAAGGAAATGATCAGGCAGAGGAAAAGACATGCGGCCATTTCCGCATATGTCCTGCCCCGACTGCGCTCTTTCGTACCCCCCACGCGGTCGATTATCCCACGCCGGTAAATTGGCGGCGACGCGACGCGGCGGATCAGGCCGGCATCGGCCCCAGGGCCCGGCGCAGTTCGTCCACATAAAGCTCCGGAACCTCAAGCATGGGAAAGTGTCCGCCGTGCCCGGCCACCCGGAAGGACCGCAGGTCCGTGAAGCGGCTTTCCACCCACGGCCGGGGAATCTTTTCGATGTCGGCCGGGAAAACAGTTACTGCCGCCGGTACCCCTACCGTGCCCGAATTGTCCGGCGGAAAGTTCTCCCAGTAGAACCGGGTCGAGGACGCCGCCGTTGCGGAGAACCAGTACCAGCTCACCAGGTCCAGCATCCTTTCCCGGGGAATCGCATCGGCCGGGTCGCCGTCGTTATCCGTCCAGGCATGGAACTTGTCCAGCAGCCAGGCAAGCTGTGCCACCGGTGAATCCGTCAGCACATAACCGACCGTCTGCGGCCTGGTGGACTGCTGCAGGGAATAGCCGCTGCCGGTGCGCCGGAATTCCTGCATTCCGGCCGCCCACTGCCGCTCCTGGTCGCTGAGGGGTCCGAAGCCCTCCGGATCCGACGGATCGGGTACATAGGGAGTGTAGGTGTGCACTGCCGCAACACGGTCCGGATACCGGCGTCCCAGGTCTGCCGTGACCCGCCCGCCCCAGTCGCCGCCGGCCGCGAGGAAACGGTCATAGCCCAGGCGGGCCATCAGTTCAGCCCAGGCCTGCGCCGTCCGGTCCACGGTCCACCCCGGGGCTCCCGGCTTGCCGCCGAAGCCGTAGCCGGGCAGCGACGGGGCGACCGCGTGGAAGGCCGGCATTCCGGGATCCGGCGGGTTCGCCAGGGCATCCATCACCTCCAGCGGTTCCAGCACCGCACCGGGCCACCCATGGGTCACCACCAGCGGACGCGCATCGGGGCGGGGCGAGCGGACCTGCAGGAACTGGATGTCCAGACCGTCGATCCGGGCCAGGCCGTGGCCGTGCGCGTTGATCCTGGTTTCCAGCTTCCGCCAGTCGTGGTCCTGCCACTCTTCCGCCAGCGTGCGGATGTAGTCCAGCGGCGGCCCCTGCGACCAGCCTTCTCCGCCCGAAGCAGCCGTGGTTTCCGCCTCCGGCCAGCGGGTGCGCTTCAGCCGGTCCCGGAGGTCGGCCAGGGCGTCCTCCGGCAGGTGGAGTTCAAAAGGACGCACCGCATCGGACATGTCTTCCTCCTTCGACGCCGGGGCGCCCGGTTGCTTCCGGCAGGCACAGCCTAGTCCCGGGCTGCGGCAGGCGGCAGGCTAGCGTGGAGGCATGAGCTATGAGTACGACGTCGAGATCCTGCACCTGCTGGTATCGGGCGGACACGCCTACTTCGGGCGGGCGAAGGACGGGCCCGCCGACGTCGCCACTACGGACGCCGGGCAGGTGGACGTGGTCGCGGGCAAGGGGATCGTGGGTGACCGGTTTTTCGGCAAGGCAGCCCATATGGACGCCGCGGTGACCCTGTTCGCCGTCGAATCCCTGGAGGCTATCGCCGCCGAACTCGGTGCCGGCCCCTTCGACCCGCTGCTGACCCGCCGGAACGTGGTGCTTCGCGGCGCCGAACTGGTGCCGCTCATCGGGCAGGACTTCACCCTGAAGACCGTGGAGGGCAGCGTGTCCTTCCACGGCGGCCGGCACGCCCATCCCTGCGCCTGGATGGACACGGTGCTGGCGCCCGGTGCGCACAAGGCGATGCGGGGGCGGGCCGGCCTGCGCTGCCGCCCGCTGAGCAGTGGAGCGCTTGTGCGCGGACCGGCGGTGCTGATCAGCCCCGTTCCGCTTGATCCTTCCAGGGCAGGGCAGGCTTCGCTGCCCAGGCCCGGCCGTCTTCCCTGAGTCTGTCCATGGGTAGTTCTCCCCATGGACACGTCGGCCGTCCGGTACTAGATTTCCGGACATGGGGGAAAACTGGAATGTACAGGTGCCGGGCGTACTGTCCCTGCTCCACGACACCGAGAGCCTGCTGGCTGACTGCGAGCCGGCCAAGGACAACGCGCAAAAGGCATTGAACGCTATTGAAACTGCGCTGATGCACTGCCCTGAACTTGCGGAAGCCGTTGACCATCTGCGTTTTGAAGTCATCGCCAATGACATGACGGACATACTTGTCCGGTGCAACAACGCCGTGCAGGCGACGGGCGAGACCGTCCACGCATACACCGACGGTGACCGGGAGATGGCCGATCTGGCCCACAAAGCAGCGTCGCTGGCGATGCCCGTTTCGATGCCACCGGCTCCGGCCGGCGGCGGACCCCGGATGGTGAACTAGTAATGGGTTACCTTGCCATTGACCTCTCGGCCACCCAAAACACTCCCGATCCCGTGGTCCTCCAGGAACAGGCACCGTTGCTGTCCGCAGCCGGCCAGGCGTTCGAGGCATCGGTTTCGGACGCCGCCGGCAAGTGGCGGGCTCTGGAGGGCCTTTATGAAACTCCCCAGAGCTGGCTGGTCCTGAACGCCCTGGCAGCGCCGTCGCGGCAGGCCCTCACCCTGGTCAGCAGCACCGCCACTGCAGCCAAGACCATCAGTGCCTTTGCGACGGCCGTGCAGGAGCTCCGTGCCGCCAGGACCGCGTTGCAGCTTGAGATCAACGCCGCGGATAACCACCTGGCGTCCCTGCTGGGCAGCGAGGAAGATCCGACCGGCGGACAGTTCGAAAACGCTCTCTTCAGCTACCAGTCGGAGTTCAGCAAACGAGCGGATGCTCTCGCGGAATCCTATTCGCAGGCCCGCGCCGCCTGCCTCGCCGGCTTGTCCGGGATCACCCGCGCCTCGTCCGACGTGCCCTCGTACTACACCTCCGGCACCTTGGACCTGGTCGGCAACGACGTGGAACGCCTCCACCGGCAGGCGATCCTGCCCGGCGCCTCCGCCGAGGATGTGCAGGCATACTACGACGCCCTCGCCGGCATGGATCCGGCAGATTACGGGGAATTTGCCCGCGACTACCCGGAATCCGCCGTATATCCGCCGCGGATCGGCCTGGCGGCGGAGCACCAGGCGGCCTTCTGGCAGTCCCTGACCCCGGAACAGCAGGCAGCGATGACCGAGGCCCTGCCCGCCGTCGTCGGCAACACCGAGGGTGTGCCGTACGGCATCCGCGCTGCCGCCAATGCCGCCGTCCTGGCGCTGGTCATGAAACCGAACTGGCCCAAGACCGACGCCCAACGGGCTGCATACGAGAGCATCAGTGCCGCGTTAGGGAAGAACCCCAACTCAGGGAAAAGGAACTCCAAGGACCCGGATGCACGCAGCCTGGTTGCTTTTGATCCTGCCGACCCGCCGCTGGCCGCTGTCGCCATCGGCAACATGGATACCGCAACCAATGTGACCGTGAACGTCTCCGGTATGGGCAGTTCCACGCAGGACATGGAAAGCGCGGTGTCCGCAGCCGACAACATCTATACCCAGCAGGGGCGCCTGACCACCAACCATGCCGTGCTCGCGTGGATCGGGTACGACGCCCCCGGCATGTTCCCCGAGTCCACTGAAGTCCTTTACTCGGACAAGGCCCAAACCGGCGGAGCCAAGCTCGCGACAGTCATTGACGGGCTGTACTACACCCGCAGCGGCGAGCCGCCGGCAGTCAGCGTTGCCGCTCACTCCTACGGCACCACAACCGCAGCCTATGCCCTCAGCCAGACCGCCCATACGGTGGACACTGTGGTGTTCTACGGCTCCGCCGGCATTGACCCTGAAGCCGCACGGACGGCAGCCGACCTCCACGCCCGGGAGGTCTATGCAACACAGGGCAGCCGGGACTTTGTTGCTCCCGGGGGCATCGCCGGTTCGGAACTGGGGGACCCGCGTGTGAGTCCTACGGCGGAAGCGTTCGGGGCAAAGGTCTTCAGTTCCGAGGCGGATGAATATGGGCGTCCAAACGGCGGGCACGGCCAGCGTGAATCGGGTGGCGGCTACCTGGACTTCGGTACGTCGAGCCTGATCCAGATTGCCGAAGCCAGTACGGGTAACGGTGCTTCCCTTGACCTGATTCCCCAGTCCCGCATGGATGACCGGGTCCAGTGGGCCAAGGAGACCGGCGAAGCCGTCTACTACGGTCCCGGCAGAGTGGTTGACAGTGCGCAGGCGGCCGGCGATCGCACGATCGACGCCCTTCAAGAGGGGCATAACCGTGCAGCTGAAGCGGTGCAGGACGGCCTCGGGGCGGCGGCCGATGCCTTGCAGGATCACTACCTACCGGATATCGGGCCCTTTGCCAATCCCCTCGATCCCGTTGTTGATGGAGTACAGCAGCAAGCCGGGGAAAATGCAGATGAGTTGCGGCGGCGGTTCAATGCGGCTGTTGACGGATCGCAGCATATGTTTGAACGCGTCATCGATACCCAGCAGAAAGCGGCAGATGAATATTTCAAGCACCAGATGCGCGCGCTGGAATTCCAGGCAGAAAAACTCGTTAGTCTTTTCCGTGATTAGCGGCGGCATAATTGCCTTGTTCACCCTGAGTTCATGCGCCCAAGGAGACCCATCCATGCCGGACAACACGCCTTCCGCTACCAAGCCCGCCTCCGAAGCCGGAGGCAAGGCGCAGCCGGCCGGAATGGTCTTTGACAGCATTATCGCCATGGCGGACGAGGCAGTCGGTGCCACCGGCACGTCCGGCTGGACGTACGAGGACGGTTCCCCGTGGGCCCCGTCAGCACCCGACATCATTTTCTCCGGTGAACCCTGCGGGCCAACGGACGACAGTGAGGCGGGACGGTTCCTGGAGTTCGGGCTCGTCGGCCCTCCGGCGTCCGTGGAGCCCGGCGACGCCCGGGACCAAATGCGCGGATATCTGGAAAAGAACGGTTACGACGTAACCCGGTCCATGGATCCCCCACCCGGCAACGAGCCCAAAAACACGTACATAGTGACCGGCCGGCGCGCAGACGGAGCGTTTGTGGACTACGGCGCCAACAATGCCGAACAGCTCCTGACGCTGCGGAGCCAGTGCTCGGCCCATCCCTCGATGAAGGGCGACGTCAGCGCGGAGACGCCGTAGCAGGACTTAAGCGGCGTCAGGTCCGGGCCAGGACACGTCTGCCGGCGGGTCCTCCCCCACCAGTCCGTCCAGCAGACAGCGGCAGATGAATATTTCAAGTACCAGGTGCGCGCGCTGGAATTCCCGGCAGAAAAACTCGTTAGCCTTTTCCGTGATTGGCAGCGGACTATTTGCCTTGCTGACCCTGAATTCATGTGCCCAAGTAGACCCATCCATACCGGAGAACACGCCTTCCGCTACCAAGCCACCCTCCGAAGACGCAGGCAGTGCGCAGCCGGCCGGAACGGTCTTTGACAGCTTAATCTCAATGGCCGACGAGGCAGCGGGCGCAACGGTACGGCGGGGTGGACGTACGAGGACGGTTCCGAGTGGGATCCTGCGTCGCCGGATATCGTGTTCTCTCCCGGTCCCTGCGGGACGCTGGCCGCCGGCGGGGATGGACCCCCCACCGGGGAACGAGCCCAAGAATACCTACGCAGTCGCCGGCAGGCGGACCGACGGCGCCATTGTCGACTACGGCGCCAATAATGCAGAACAGGTCCTGAACCTGCGCAGCCAGTGCTCGGCCCATCCCTCGATGAAGGACGACGTCAGCGCGGAAACCCACTAACGGATGTTTCCGGAGATGCGGCCCCTGATCTCTCCATTCCGGGCGGTCCAAGTCCGGAGGCCAAGCACAATCTTGTCCAGGAAATCATCCACTTCGTTCTGCTCGTAACCTGCCCGGAATTTCGTCTGCTGGAACCGCTGTTGAATCACCTGGTCCGGTGTCAGCAACGGGTCGGTCATAAACACGGGCGGGCTGAGCGGATCAAGCTGCAGGCGTTGGAGACCTTCGTTTTCCGCCTGGAGCCGCTGCAGCTCCTGTACCGCGCGGTCAAGCAGCTGGTCTACTTCGTCCTGGTCGTAACCGGCCCTGACTTTCGTCGGCTGGAACCGCTTGGCAACCACCTCCTCCGCAGTGATGACGGGCTTCCACTCCGCCTTTTTCCGCGGACCCTTGGTCCGCTTGGAACTGATCATTTTGAAGACCAGGTAAACCAAGGCCCCCGCCGCAACCAAAAGCACCAGGGTCAGGGAAAAGTTGTTTCCCTGACTACTGTCCTGTGTGGCCGCTGAAAGTCTTTCGAAGAACACTGTTATCCAACTCCCCCGGTTTTGGACGGCATAAAACGCCATGTCCAGCACAGTATAAAGTCCCTGCCCGCGCAATTGCCGAACGCCGGCAAACGAATTCCGCGGGCAAAACAAAGGAGGCCCCGCAGGTTTTCCTGCAGGACCTCCTTATGGAGCCGGGTACTAGAAGTCCCAGTCCTCGTCTTCGGTGTTCACGGCCTTGCCGATCACGTAGGACGAGCCGGACCCGGAGAAGAAGTCGTGGTTCTCGTCCGCGT
The DNA here is from genome assembly GCF_059090025.1 of Arthrobacter sp. Y3224198. Taxonomy (NCBI): domain Bacteria; kingdom Bacillati; phylum Actinomycetota; class Actinomycetes; order Micrococcales; family Micrococcaceae; genus Arthrobacter; species Arthrobacter sp. Y3224198. The sequence continues at coordinate 123,653 of NZ_JBNHFG010000004.1, read as the reverse complement.
TCGGGGAAAGGGCGGAGAGGATAGCCGGGTTCACGTCCGTCAGGGTGGACGGGAACATGGCTTCGTAGCCCAGGTTCATCAGCGCCTTGTTGGCGTTGTAGTGCAGGAACTTCTTGACGTCCTCGGCCAGGCCGACGCCGTCGTACAGGTCATGCGTGTACTGGACTTCGTTTTCGTACAGCTCGAACAGCAGCTCGTACGTGTAGTCCTTCAGCTCCTGCCGGCGCTCCTCCGGCAGGGTCTCCAGTCCGCGCTGGAACTTGTAGCCGATGTAGTAACCGTGCACGGCCTCGTCACGGATGATCAGGCGGATCAGGTCGGCCGTGTTGGTCAGCTTGGCGTGCGAGGACCAGTACATCGGCAGGTAGAAGCCCGAGTAGAAGAGGAAGGACTCCAGCAGGGTGGAGGCAATCTTGCGCTTCAGGGGATCGTCGCCGCGGTAGTACTCGGTAACGATCTGGGCCTTCTTCTGCAGGTTCTCGTTCTCCGTGGACCAGCGGAACGCCTCGTCAATCTCCTTGGTGGAGGCCAGGGTGGAGAAGATCGAGGAGTAGCTCTTGGCGTGCACGGACTCCATGAACGCAATGTTCGTGTAGACCGCTTCCTCGTGCGGGGTCAGCGCGTCGGGGATCAGCGAAACGGCACCCACGGTGGCCTGCACGGTGTCCAGCAGGGTCAGCCCGGTGAACACGCGCATGGTCAGCTGCTGCTCTTCGGGGGTGAGCGTGTTCCAGGACTGGACGTCGTTGGACAGCGGCACCTTCTCCGGCAGCCAGAAGTTATTGACCAGACGGTTCCAGACTTCCACGTCCTTGTCGTCCTGGATCCGGTTCCAGTTAATCGCCTGGACGCCGTCGATCAGCTTCAGCTTCTCGGTCATGAATGATTCCTTGTCTTCAAAAATTCAGGGGAAGGGGTGCGGCAGGTGCAGGCGTTACAGCATGCAGGAAACGCAGCCCTCAACCTCGGTACCCTCCAGCGCGAGCTGGCGCAGGCGGATGTAGTAGATGGTCTTGATGCCCTTGCGCCAGGCGTAGATCTGCGCCTTGTTGATGTCGCGGGTGGTGGCGGTGTCCTTGAAGAACAGCGTCAGGGACAGGCCCTGATCCACATGCTGGGTGGCAGCGGCGTAGGTGTCGATGATCTTCTCGTAGCCGATTTCGTAGGCATCCTGGTAGTACTCCAGGTTGTCATTGGTGAGGTACGGGGCCGGGTAGTAAACGCGTCCCAGCTTGCCTTCCTTGCGGATCTCGATCTTGGCCGCCACCGGGTGGATGGAGGAGGTCGAGTTGTTGATGTAGGAGATCGAACCGGTGGGCGGCACGGCCTGCAGGTTCTGGTTGTAGATGCCGTGCTCCATGACCGAAGCCTTCAGCGCCTCCCAGTCAGCCTGGGTGGGGATGTGCACGTTGGCGAACAGTTCGCGCACCCGCTCGGTCTGCGGCACCCACTCGGCGTTGGTGTACTTGTCGAAGTACTCCCCCGAGGCGTACTTGGACCGCTCGAAGCCGGCGAACTTGCTGCCGGTCTCGATGGCCAGCAGGTTCGAGGCCCGTACGGCGTGGTAGGCCACCGTGTAGAAGTAGATGTTCGTGAAGTCGATGCCCTCTTCGGAACCGTAGAAGACCCGTTCGCGGGCCAGGTAGCCGTGCAGGTTCATCTGGCCCAGGCCGATGGCGTGGGACATGTCGTTGCCCTTGGCGATGGACGGCACGGAGCCAATGTGGCTCATGTCCGAGACCGCGGTCAGTGCACGGATGGCCGTCTCAATGGTGCGTCCGAAGTCCGGGGAGTCCATGGTCTTGGCAATGTTCAGCGAGCCCAGGTTGCAGGAGATGTCCTTACCGGTCTCGTCGTAGGACAGGTCGTCCTTGTACGTGGTGGGCTCGGAGACCTGCAGGATCTCGGAGCACAGGTTGGACATGATGATCTTGCCGTCGATCGGGTTGGCCCGGTTCACCGTGTCTTCGAACATGATGTACGGGTAACCGGACTCGAACTGGATCTCGGCGAGGGTCTGGAAGAAATCGCGGGCACGGATCTTGGTCTTCTTGATCCGGGCGTCGTCCACCATCTCGTAGTACTTCTCGGTGACCGAGATGTCGGAGAAGGGCATGCCGTAGACCTTCTCGACGTCGTACGGGGAGAACAGGTACATGTCCTCGTCGCGCTTGGCCAGTTCAAAGGTGATGTCCGGGACGACGACGCCGAGGGAGAGGGTCTTGATGCGGATCTTCTCGTCCGCGTTCTCGCGCTTGGTGTCCAGGAACCGGTTGATGTCCGGGTGGTGGGCGTGCAGGTACACGGCACCGGCACCCTGGCGGGCACCGAGCTGGTTGGCGTAGGAGAAGCTGTCTTCAAGGAGCTTCATCACGGGGATAACACCGGAGGACTGGTTCTCGATCTGCTTGATGGGTGCGCCCACCTCGCGGATGTTGGTCAGCGCGAAGGCGACGCCGCCGCCGCGCTTGGACAGCTGCAGCGCGGAGTTGATGGAGCGTCCGATGGACTCCATGTTGTCTTCGATACGCAGCAGGAAGCAGGAGACCAGCTCGCCGCGCTGGGCCTTGCCGGCGTTAAGGAAGGTGGGGGTGGCCGGCTGGAAGCGGCCGTCCATGATTTCATCCACCATCTGGGCGGCAAGCTGCTCGTCGCCGCGGGCCAGGTGCAGGGCAACCATGCAGACGCGGTCTTCGTAGCGCTCCAGGTAACGCTTGCCGTCAAAGGTCTTCAGCGTGTAGGAGGTGTAGAACTTGAACGCGCCCAGGAAGGTCTCGAAGCGGAACTTCTTCTTGTAGGCCCGGTTGTACAGGTCCTTGATGAAGTTCATGGAGTACTGGTCGAGGGTTTCCCGCTCGTAGTAGTCGTTCTTGACCAGGTATTCCAGCTTCTCTTCCAGGTCGTGGAAGAACACCGTGTTGTTGTTAACGTGCTCAAGGAAGTACTGGCGCGCAGCAGCGCGGTCGGCGTCGAACTGGATCTCGCCGTTCTTGCCGTACAGGTTCAGCATGGCGTTGAGCTCGTGATAGCCCAGCCCCTTGTAAGCCTCCGGGAGCTCCTTCTTGGAGTCCGTCATGCCGGCTTCTGCGACTGATGTGTCCAAAACTTTTCCAATCCTTCGTTAACCTTGGCGACGTCCTCGGACGTGCCCATGAGTTCAAATCGATACAGCACGGGAACTTTGCACTTCACGGCGATGATGTCGGCCGCGAGGCAGTAGGAGTCCCCGAAGTTGGTGTTGCCCGCTCCGATCACGCCCCGGATCAACGAGCGGTTGTGCTCATTGTTGAGGAACTTGATGACCTGTTTAGGCACCGCGCCCTTGGCAGCGGCTCCGGGCTGCGCAGCGGTTCCCCCGTAAGTGGGGAGCAGCAGCACATAGGGCCGGGTTGCCAGCAGCGTCGGCTGGGCGGTGTGGAGCGGAAGCTGGGCCGCGGGGATTCCGAGCTTTTGCACAAAGCGTCGGGTGTATCCGGAGGCCGAAGAGAAGTAGATCAGGGACGCGTCCGTTTCCGGTTGCCTCTCCCCTGCGGATGCCGATGCCGGCTGAATGCCGGCCTGGTCTGCCATCCCCAGTGTCATGGTTGCTGCGCTCCTGACGGGTTCTGCGCGGGTGGTGCGTTGGTGATGCGGGGGGCCGCGCCTCCCGTTGCCGGGCAACGGAAGGCAGGGCGGACCGGGAGATGCCTAGGCTACGGAGGAAACCTGCGCCTGGGCCAGCTCTTCGATCTTGTCCGGACGGAAGCCGGACCAGGAGTCCTGCTCGGTAACCACAACGGGGGCCTGCATGTATCCCATGGCGCGGACGCGCTCGAGGGCCTCGGGATCCTGCGACATATCCACGCTCTGGTACACGATGCCCTTCTTGTCGAGGGCGCGGTAAGTGGCGTTGCACTGTACGCAGGCGGGCTTGGTGTAAACCGTGACGGTCATGGCGTGGTCTCCCCTAATGAAGCGTGAAATCTGGTTCTGTGAAGCTCAAAGTCTGTTCCTAGATACTACATCCAGTTACATGCCCAGACACTACATCTAGTGCAGCCCCATCGGTGGAACCCCTACATGATGTATTACAAGTATGTCATTACAGGAGGCCTCCGTCCACAGTTTTTGCACAGGTCCAGCCGCGGAAATCCCGGGGATTTCCGCACGCCCGCGCGGGTTCTCCACAGCCTGTGCAGAACGCTTCCGGGATGTGACGAGACAGGCAAGATTCATGCGTGTCGCGTACCGTGGGCGTGTCGGGCCTAGTACCCCCTGACACTAGATATTGTGGTCGGCCCCCGCCGGGGCGGAAAAGGAGGATGCCGGGATGGTCAATCCGGTCCATTTGAAGACCCTGCTCGAGGTGATTCGCACCGGTTCCTTTGCCGCCGCGGCCCTGCGCCTGGGGTACACCGCCTCCGCCGTGTCGCAGCAGATGTCCGCGCTGGAGAAGGACACCGGCGCGGTGCTGTTCGAGCGGTCGGCACGGACAGCCTCGCCCACGGAAGCCGCCGTCGTGATGGCCCGGCATGCCGTCAAGGTACTCACCGACATGGATGCCCTCCTGGCTGCGGCGGCGCGCACCGGCGCCGGCCGGGGGCACGAACTGCGCCTGGGCATCTTCCCCTCCCTGGCCACCTTTGCCCTGCCGGAACTGATGGCTTCGCCCGAGTGGCAGAACCTGGGCATCGACCTCCGGCTATCCGTGGCCGAACCGGCCCAGACCATCCAGGGCCTGCGCACCGGCGGGGACCTCGACGTCGCGCTGGTGTACCAGGTGGGCCAGGGCGGGCTCGCCTGGCCGTCCACCATCAGCAGGCGCTGGCTGGGGGACGACAATTTCCGGGTGGTCCTGCCCGAGTCCTGGGGCATCCGCAGCGGGTCGGAGGTCACCGCCGAGCAGCTGGCCGGCATGCCGTGGATCATGCACCACCCGGGCACCCCGGACGCCCTGGTCATCGAACGGCTCTTTGCAAGCTGCAGCCTGCATCCGCAGGTGGCGGCCTGGTGCGACGACTTCAACGCAAGCCTGGCGATGGCAGCCGCCGGGCTGGGCGCCGCGCTGGTGCCGGAACTGGCAATGCTGAACCGGCCGGCCGGAACGGTGGTACTGGACGTGCCCGAGATCCGGCTCGCGCGCAGCATCTTCGCCCTGCTCATCCACGAACAGAACGTGCAGGTCCGGCTGTTCCTGGACCGGCTGGCGGATGTCCTGGGCAGCCGGAGCATAGTGCCGCTGCCCACATCCGCTCCCGGCCGGGGCTGAAAAATCGCGCTTCCCGCCCGGCAGGGGCGATACTGGCCAGATGGCCACAGGTGAAAAGACTTTGCCCCGACGGTCATTAAGTACCGTTACCAACCGCGTCACCGGATTCCTGCGCTACACCCGGCTGCAGCTCGCCATCAAGGCGACCCTCGCCGTCGGCATAGCCTGGACCATCGCCCCGCACGTACCGGGCGTAGCCTCGAACTACCCGTATTACGCTCCGCTGGGGGCATTGGTCAGCATGTATCCCACGGTCTCGGGCTCCTTCCGAACGGGCATGCAGACCCTCGCCGGACTTGTCACCGGCATGCTCCTCGCCCTGGGTGCGCTGCTGCTGGGAGCCCCGAATGTCTGGACCATCTCGCTGATCGTGGGCCTGGGCGTCCTGCTGGCCGGGCTGCCGCACCTGGGGGCCTCCGGCAGGGACTACGTGCCGGTCGCCGCGCTGTTTGTGCTGGTGCTCGGCGGTGACGATCCGGACGGGTATTCCTTTGGCTACGGCGTGCAGATGTTGGTGGGCGTCGCCGTCGGGCTGGCCGTCAACGCTGCGGTCTTCCCGCCCCTGCACCTGAACGGCGCCGTGAACGGGCTGGTCTCCCTGCGGCAGTCGCTGGCCCGGCAGCTGCGGGACATGGGGACGGCACTGGAGGAAACCTGGCCGCCGGAACACGAGGAGTGGTCCCAGCGTGAGAGTGAACTGGACAAGCTCACCGGGGAGGTCCGGGAATCGGTGGAACTGGCCGATGCCAGCCGGCGGGGGAACATCCGCAGCCGGAAATACCGCAGGGATTTCAGCGCCGACTACCGGGCCCTGCGTGCGATGGAGCGCGCCACCGCGCATGTGAAGGACATGACCGATGTCCTGACCGACGCCATCTGGCGCAATCCGCAGAACGTGGCTGTTCCCCTGACCCTCATTAACCCGCTGGCCGCCGCCGTGAACGCCTGTGCCGATGCCGTGGAGAAGTGGGATCCCGAAAGCGGGGAGCACGACGACGCCCGGCGCGCCGTCCTGGAACTGGTGCGGCTGGTCAACACCTCGGGTTCCACCGACAACCCGGTGGACGCCACCGCCGCCTTGGCCATGGACCTGCGCCGGATCCTGCGGACGATCACCGCGGCTGCGGACAGCGACGCCGCCTAGGACGCGCCGGCGGGAGCCGGCCGGGCCTTCCCCGCCTGTCGGGCCTACTCCGCTTGCCCCGCGTCGGGCAGCAGGCCCAGCTCAGCGAGCTGGCGGGACATCCCGGCGCCGTCCGGTGCGTAGATCCAAGGCACTTCGACCGGGGTCTCCCCCGGCCTCCCCGTGCGGCCGCCGGCCAGCACGGCTTCACCGGCCGAGAGCTGGCGGATGGCAATGGCACGGACCTTGTCCGGGTGCCGCTGGGCGAAGTCGGCGTAGATTTCTTCGTCATGCTGGCCGTTGTCGCCGATCAGCAGCCACTTGATGTGCGGAAACTCCTCGGCCAGCCGTGCCAGCTGGGTGCGCTTGTGCGCCTGGCCGCTGCGGAACCAGCGGTCCGTGGTGGGTCCCCAGTCGGTCAGCAGCAGCGGCCCCGCCGGATAAAGGTTCCGGGAAATGAACCGGGTCAGGGTCGCTGCCACGTTCCAGGCGCCGGTGGAGAGGTAAAAGACCGGTCCCACGGGGTTTTCCCGCGCGAGCCGGTCCATCATCACGGCCATGCCGGGGGTGGGCGTGCGGGCATGCTCGTCCAGGACAAAGGTGTTCCAGGCCGCCAGCATGGGCCGCGGCAGCGCGGTCACCATGATCGTGTCGTCGATATCGGAGACCACACCCACTTCGGTGGCGGGATCCACCACATAGACCGGGGCGGTGCTTTCCACGCCGTCGGACGAGCGCAGGGTGATGCTGCTCCATCCCGGCGCCAGCGCGGCGGGGAGAACTACGTCGACCACTCCGCCGCGGTCCGCCGTCACCTCGTGCTTTTCACCGTCCACCTCCACGGTGACCGTGGCCTTGTTGACGGGCGGGCTGATGAAGTTCCGCCAGCCGCGGATGCCGTCGGCGATGGCCTTGGAGGCCGGCGTTTTCCGGGTGTCGCTGAAGTAGCCGGGCTTGGCCAGGACCACGCGGCCGAGCACCCGGACCCACTCCGTGGAGCCGTAGCCCGTGAACGGAAGGACGGTTTGGACATCCCCGCGTTTGCGGGCCCGTTCCTCCCGCCAGGCATGCGAGGCATCTTCCAGGCGCATGCCGAGGTGGGCTGCCGGAGTCTTGCCGGCCGGACGTTCCGCGGTGTTGTGTGACATCTTCCCAGTCTGTCAGAAACCCGCGGACGGCGTATCCGCCGCGGGCGGTCAGGCTAGACCCGGTACTTGGCCGTGACGGGGCAGTCGAACGGGTCGCGGGCCGAAAGGCCCACCCGGTTGAGGTACTGGACCACAATGCCGTAGGAACGCACCAGGGTGGTCTCGGTGTAGGGAATCGAGTGCTTGGCGCAGTGTTCCTTGACGAGTTCGCTGGCCCGGGCCAGGTGCGGCCGGGGCATGCTCGGGAACAGGTGGTGCTCCACCTGGTAGTTCAGTCCGCCCATCAGCGTGTTCATGCCACGGCCGACGATGTTGCGGGAGGTCAGCACCTGCCGGGACAGGAAGTCAACCTTCGAATCCCGCGGAATCAGCGGCATGCCCTTGTGGTTCGGGGCAAAGGAGGCGCCCATATACACGCCGAAGACCGCCATCTGCACGCCGATGAAGGCGAAGGCCATCCCCACGGGGAGGAAGAAGAAGACGGCACCCAGGTACAGGCCCAGCCGGAGCAGGACGGTGCTGATTTCCGAAACGCGGCCCTTGACGGCGTTCTTGGAGAACAGGTGCCGGATGGAGGTGGCGTGCAGGTTGATGCCTTCCAGCAGCAGGAGCGGGAAGAAGAGGTAACCCTGGCGGCGCGTGAACCATGCGGCGAAGCCCCGGCGTGTTTCGGCCTGCTCCACCTGGAAGGAAATGGTGTCCATATCGATGTCCGGGTCCTTGCCCACCGTGTTGGGGTTGGCATGGTGGCGGCTGTGCTTGTTCATCCACCACTGGTAGCTGATGCCGACGACGGCGTTGGCCAGGAACTTTCCGGCGCGGTCGTTGGCGGGGCCGGAATCGAAGACCTGACGGTGCGAGGCCTCGTGCGAGATGAACGCCAGCTGCGTCAGCAGGATGCCCAGTGCGGCGGCAATCAGCAGCTGGAACCAGCTTTCACCGATGAAGAAGGATCCCGTGGCCGCGGCCACCAGGCCCGCACAGAGGAACACGAAAGTGGTGATGTAAAACGAGCGGCGCCGTTTCAGCAGGCCTTCGTCACGGACGGCCTTGAGCAGTCCGGAGTAGGTGCTGGTGATGTTGTTGCGGCGGGGTTTGTTCCCGCGCGGCTGCGCATCGGGGGTTGCAGTGTCCACGGAGAGTACGTCCTTGAATACAGGGTCAACGGAGACGGAGGAGGAAGCGGTTGTGCTCATGCGGCCTTCTGGTGGTGTACGACTTCCCAGCCGGCGTATCGAGCGGATCCGCTCTACAGATGTGACCAGCCTAACCCGGAAGCCTGATGTTTGTCTGTGACCCTTCCGTAACCGTGCTCTGCTCCGGGTCCCGGCGGCGTGCGCGCGTCCGGCTCCCCGGCGGCCGGAACCGCGTCTAGGGTGTTCCTCAACGAAGGAGGGCACCATGACGCTGAACTTGTTCCCACCGCCGGACAGCGGGGCCAAAGAGGTGGACGGGGCGGGCCCGGATGCGGCCGCGGATGCCGTCCGGCCATGGCAGGAACCGGAGGCCTACTGGCCCGCCCTGGCCGGCGCCGTGGCATCCAAGCCCGCCCCGGTGGCCGTGCTGGGGCTCGAAGCGCTGCGGTTCAACGCCGCGCAGCTGCTGCGCCGCGCCGGGGGTACGCCGCTGCGGATCGCCAGTAAGTCGCTGCGGGTACGCGGGGTCATCGAGGAACTCCTGCAGTGGCCCGGTTTCCACGGCGTTTTTGCCTACACACTGGCCGAAGCCCTGTGGCTGGCCGAACACTGCAGCGATGTCCTGGTCGGCTACCCGAGCACTGACCGGGCCTCGCTGGCCCGGCTGGCGGCCGATGAACGACTCGCAGCCCGGGTAACGCTGATGGTCGATGACGAGTCCCAGCTGGATCTGGTGGACACCGTATGCCCGCCGGGCCGGCGGACGGAGCTGCGGGTCTGCGTGGACGCCGACGCGTCCTGGCAGGCACCCGTCCTGGGCTTCATCGGCACCCGCCGCTCCCCGCTGCACCGGCCGGATGACGCAGTGCGGCTGGGCGCCCGCGTGGCCTCCCGTCCCGGCTTCCGGCTGGTGGGGCTGATGATGTACGAGGCCCAGGTGGCCGGCATCGGGGATGCAGTGCCCGGCGCCCCGGCCATGAACGCCCTGATGCGCAGGGTCCAGCCCCGGTCCATGGCCGAGCTCCGGGACCGCCGGCAGCAGATTGCGGAGGGCCTGCGCGGACTTGCGGATCTGGAGTTCGTCAACGGCGGCGGCACCGGATCCATTGAAACCACCCGCAGTGACCCGGCAGTCACCGAAATCACCGCCGGATCCGGCCTCTTCGCCGGGCATCTCTTTGACGGCTACCGCTCCTTCAGCCCGGCACCCGCGGCCGCCTTCGCGTTCGACGTCGTGCGCCGTCCCGCGCCGGACACCGTGACGGTGCTGGGCGGCGGCTGGACGGCTTCCGGACCCCCTGGGGCGGACCGGGTGCCGCAGCCGGTCTGGCCGCAGGGACTGCGCCTGCTGCCCCGGGAGGGCGCCGGCGAGGTACAGACGCCCCTGCGCGGCCCGGCCGCCGGGGCACTGCATGCCGGGGACCGGGTATGGTTCCGCCATGCCAAGAGCGGTGAACCCGCCGAGCACGTAACGGAGTACCAGGTGGTGGAGGCCGGCCGGGTCGTGGCCGCGCTGCCCACATACCGCGGTGAAGGAAAGGCATTCCTATGAGCACTGTCCCGCCCAAACCGTCGCGCCCCTGGCGTAATTGGGGCCGCAACGTGTCCGCCACTCCCCTGCGCGTGGAGCGGCCGGACACCACGGCGGCCCTGCAGCGGATCGTCGCGGCAGCGGCTTCCGCCGGGCACCGGGTCAAGGCGGTGGGAGCAGGGCACAGTTTCACCTCCATCGCGGCCACCGACGGGGTGCAGCTGGACCTCGGTGCGTTGCAGGGGCTGGTGGCCGTCGATGCCGCCAGCGCCAGGGTACGGCTGCACGCAGGCACCCGCCTGCACCGGCTGCCGGAGCTGCTGGCGCCTTTCGGACTGGCCATGCCCAACCTGGGCGACATTGACCGGCAGTCCGTGGCCGGGGCGGTGTCCACCGGCACCCACGGAACGGGGGCTACCTTTGGCGGCCTCAGCACCCAGGTGGTGGGACTGACCCTGGTCCAGCCCGACGGCGGCCTGCTCACCGTAGACGACGGCGATCCCCTGCTTCCGGCCGCCGCCCTCGGGCTGGGGGCCCTGGGCGTGCTCGCCGACATCACCCTGCAGTGCGTGGCCGCCTTTGTGCTGCAGGCCGAGGAACGCTCCGAAGCGCTGCCGGACGTGCTGGCGACCCTGCCCGACCGGGTGAAGGCGGCGGACCATTTCGAGTTCTACTGGTTTCCGCATACGGACCGGGCAGCCACGAAGACCAATACCCGGCTTCCCGGGACGGCCCGCAGGACTCCCCCGGGTCCGGTGCGGCACTGGGTCGACGAAACCCTGCTCTCCAACACCCTTTTCCGGGCCACGTGTGCCGCCGGCCGGGCAGTGCCGGCAGCCGTTCCTGCGGTGAACAAGGCGGCGGCCCGGCTCCTGGGCGGACGGGAGTACTCCGATGACTCACCCCGGGTTTTCACGCAGCGCCGGACCGTGCGGTTCCGTGAAATGGAGTACGCGGTTCCCGCCGGGCGGCTGCCTGCCGCCTTCGACGCGCTGCGGCAGCTCATCGAGGACCGCGGCTGGCGGATTTCCTTTCCCGTAGAGGTGCGCTGGGCGGCAGCGGATGACCGGTGGCTCTCCACCGCCTACGGGCAGGACACCGCGTATCTGGCCGTTCACCGCTACTACCGTGAGGACTTCCGGGAATACTTCGACGCCGTGGAGCAGATCATGCTCGCCCATGGCGGGCGGCCGCACTGGGGGAAGCTGCATTCCCTCGATGCCGCCGCCCTGGCGCAGAAGTATCCCCGCTTCGCGGACTTCCAGGCGGTCAGGGACCGTTTGGACCCGGACCGGGTTTTCGCCAACGCCTACCTTGAGCGGGTGCTGGGACCGTAGCCGGATCGGCCGGCATCAGCATGCCTGCCCCGAATTACCCCGGACACGCCGTACGATGGGCGTCACCCGACCCGAAGGAGTGCCGTGACCGCCGCGCCCGCCCGTGACCTGACGTCTGCCCCGCCCCGCTCACAGTGGCTGGGGTTTGCGCCTTTTATTGTGCTGTCCGTGATCCACGTAGGCGCCCGCGCCGTGGGAGCAGATGATCTGGCCGCGCCCACCAAGCTGACCCTGATGCCGCTGCTCGCACTGGGTGCGCTGTGGGGGCTCCGCCGCGACAGCTCATCCGGGTCGGCATCCGCCGCACCGTCCGGGTCCGCATCCGCCGCACCGTCCGGGTCCGCGTCCGCCGCACCGTCCGGCCCGGCGCTGCCCACAGTCCTGCTGTTGGCGGCACTGCTGTTTTCCTGGCTGGGTGACGGCGCAGGGGCGTTTTTCCCGTTTGCCCCGGAACTGCCGGTGATGCTGGGCGCCTTCGGTGTTGCCCACCTTTGCTACATCTGGCTGTTCGCACGGTACGTGGCAGACCGGCCGTTCCCGCGGTGGGCGCTGGTTTATCCGCTGTGGTGGGTCCTGATGCTGGTGGTGCTGTGGCCCGTCCTCGGGTCCCTGTCCCTGGCGGTTGCCGCGTACGGGATTGTCCTGGCTGGAACTGCGGCCACCGCGGCCCGGTGCGGAGCGGTGGTGGCGGCCGGCGGGGTACTGTTCCTGGCTTCGGACACCATCCTGTCTTTCCGGATCTTTATGCCCGAGGCCATGCCTGACTGGACCAGCGCCATGGTGATGCTCACCTACTGCGCCGGGCAGGGCCTCATTGTTGCGGGGGTCCTTCGCCGCCGGCCGGGCGGCCGGATGGTTCCGGGGCCGGCCGCATCAAGGGCGGGCTCAGATACTCGTCCCGGACGGTGAAGACCGCCGCCGGGGCACCCTTGCCGCGGGTGACCTTGCGGCCGGTGTCCTGCAGCGCTCCGGCCATTTTCCGGGTGAAGTTTCCAGCGTCGATCCTGCTGGTATCCCATACTGCCCGGTAGGCATGGCGGAGCTGGTTCAGCGTGAATTCCTCCGGCAGCAGCCGGGCCGCCGTCAGTGTGTACTCGATCTTGCCGGCCAGCCGGTCGAGTGCGGCGGCGAGGATGTCCCGGTGGTCGAAGGCCAGTTCCTCATTGGCGAGGACCTGGTACACGGGCAGCCAGGCAGCGGCCGCGGCGTCGCTGCCCGTTGCCAGTGCCGGCAGGGTCCGTCCGTCCGTGGACAGCAGGGCCAGATGTGCTACGGACACCACCCGCATGCGGGGGTCCCGTTCCGGTGAGCTGAAGGTAGCCAGCTGCTCAACGTGCGCCCGGTGCTCGCCCAGGTCCAGGCCGGTCTCCTCCTGCAGCTCGCGCCACGCTGCCGCCAGCGCATCCTCCTCCGGCAGGACGAACCCGCCGGGCAACGCCAGGGCATCCTTGAACGGGTGGGTTCCGCGGCGGACGAACGCAGCGTACAGGGTGTCCCCTGTGACGGCGAAGACCACCAGGTCCACGGCCAGTGCCACGGCAGGATACTCACGGGGGACGTAGTCCTTGAGGAACCGTTCTTCTTCAGTCGCCATCTAGCTTCCTGCCAGTACCGTCCGGGTCGCCCACGGCGGAGACGTGAAGTCATTCCGCCGGGCAATGATCAGGTCAATGATCTCAGTTGCCGTGGCCAGCCGCTCGGCGGGGGTGCCGGAGACGAGGATCCAGGATGCGCCTGCGGCCGTGAGTTCTTCCTGGAACCATTCGGTCATCTCTTCGCGGGGATGATCCGCCTCGCGCCAGCCGTCGTCCTCGAACGGCACACCCTCGTGGTCGGTAATGAGGTAGAGGTCACGGCGGGGAATGCGGTCCACGGCCCGATACGAGCCATAGCTGTGCTCACCGATGTACACCCGCTCAAAAAGCGCGGTGGTGATGACGTCGGTGTCCGCTATGACGAGCGGGCACTGATCTGCGGCCTTATTCTCCAGCTCATTCTGCCGTTCACCGATGTGTGCGAAATCCCCCGCAGTCCAGGCCATGTCGGTCAGCACGGCGTCGGGGTTTTCGGCCTGCGCGGCCGCGAACTTGTCATAGGTGAATTGGCGGCCGTATTCGGGCACGTCGGCAAGCTCCGGATAGTGGGGGCGGTAGTGCTTCACAAGGGCTGTGGCGAGCGTGGTGGTGCCCGTCGACTGGGCGCCGACCACGATGATCCGCACTGCGAGGTCCTGGCGGGCCGGCCCGATGATGCTGGGCCAGGCGGCTCTGAGGTCCTCCCTGCACAGGGTCCCGCTTACCCGGTACCCGGTGCGGCTCCGGTCAACCATTACGTGAACGGCTCCGAAGTCTTCGGCCAGCTGCCGGCCGTAGTCCTCTGAACTGAACACGGCATCCACAGCCAGGATCCCCTTCATCTTTAGGGCCAGACGCAGGACCTCGTTGTGCGCCTTCCAGATGGCCCGGGAGGAGTAATCCACCGGGCAGTCGTCCGGCATGCCGATCACCGTAACATTTGTTCCCTCAAACTCGGCGGCCAGCCATTTCACCCGGTCCTGAAGGCTGATGCTTTCAAACCGGCTGCCCAGGACCACGACGGCGAGCCGCTCCGACTGCTCCGCAGCCGTGGTGATGAGGTGCCGGTGGCCGGCATGCGGCGGATAGAACTTACCGATCACCACGCCCTGCCTGAAGCGGTTCATGCCGGCACCTTCCCTGCCTCGGCGACGGCTGCCTTGCGGGTCCGCGTCCACCCGGCAAGACCGTAAAGGCACAGTGCCAGGAAGCCGATATAAAGGATGGCGGTGAGGCTGAGCCCGCGGGAGAAATAGAGCGGAATGCTGACCAGGTCGATCACGATCCATACGTACCAGTGCTGGAACACCTTGCGGGCCTGCCAGTAGGTGGCCAGGAGCGAGGCGGCCAGGACAAAGGCATCCGGCCAGGGCACCTGGGAATCGGTGCCATGGGTCAGGATCGTCGCAATACCGGCGGTGGCCAGGACTACGGCCCCCAGGCCCGCCGCGACTTCCGTCCTGCCGCCGTCGCGGATGGGGAGATCCCCCTTCCCCGCCGTGTTGCGGGCTCCGCGGACCCAGTTGTACCAGCCGTAGACGGACACGGCAGCGAACACGCCCTGCAGCAGGGTTTCACCGTACAGTCCGGCGCCGAAGAACAGGACCATAAAGGCGGCGTTGTTGATGATGCCGACCGGCCAGTTCCAGGCTTTCTGCCGGGCCACGCCGTAGACGCACGCTGCGCCCGTAACGAACCCGATTACTTCTATCCAGCTGACCGGTGCACCCAGCAAAGTAGCTGCCGGGGAATTCATCCAGTCCAGTACTGCGTTCATGTCGCCCCCCCCTGATTTATTGTCATTCTGACAATAAACACACTAGGGCAGGAGTCGGAGACTGGGAAGACACTGCCCAGGCTGAAAAGGTGACATCGCTCACATACCGGTTCAGAATCCCATCCGGACACAAAAAAGCCCCGCCGGCCGGCGAGGCGATTTTCGGAATTCTAATTCCGCCGATATTCAATTTTCCGTTGGTGGAGCTGAGGGGACTCGAACCCCTGACCCCCTGCATGCCATGCAGGTGCGCTACCAGCTGCGCCACAGCCCCAAACGTACAATGTCACCCGTAAGGGTATCCACCGCAAAGCCCCCGGTTTCCCGGCGGTTTGGTGGAGCTGAGGGGACTCGAACCCCTGACCCCCTGCATGCCATGCAGGTGCGCTACCAGCTGCGCCACAGCCCCAAAACTATTGGTTGTTCCTTCGCATTTCAGTTTCCGCTTTTCCGTTCACCGGGGCGAAGCAACTCCTCTACCTTAGTACAAATCGGCAGGAGCGCAAAATCGCGGATCAGCCCTCAACAGGTCCGGTGGGCAGCGCATCCAGGCCCACATTGTGCTGGGCCAGGTGCCACGCGGGCCGGCCGTGCCGGTCCGGGGTTTCCTCCAGCACGGACCAGTGGCAGTTGGACACGCCGGAGATAACGGCCCAGGATTCGCCGGGCAGGCCCAGCAGGGCGCAGATCCCGGCACGGATCGCTCCCCCGTGGCTCACCGCAACCAGGGTTCCACCGGCCGGGACGGCACTGACCGCCTCGGTGACGGCTTCCGCCACGCGCTGTCCGACGTCGATGCGGGTTTCGCCGCCGCCGGCGCGGACAGTGCCCACGCCTGCGGACCAGGCGGCCAGCAAGGGAGCGTCCTGTTCACCGATCTGGGCGAAGGTCTGCCCTTCCCAGGTGCCGGCAAAGGTCTCCCGGAGCCGCTTGTCCTCCACCACTGCCAGACCGGTCCGCTCGGCCAGCGCCTGGGCGGTGGCCCGGGCACGGCCCAGATCCGAGGACACGATGGCCAACGGATCGAGGAACCGCAGCACGGCAGCCGCGTCGGCGGCCTGCCGTATGCCGGACGGATCAAGGGCAATGTCCTGCTGCCCCTGGAAGCGCCCCACCCGGTTCCATTCGGTGCGGCCATGGCGCCAAAACACCACGCGCCGTGCGGAGGAACCGGGAACCCAGGGGGCGGGAGCGCTCACGGACAACGGTTACTCGCCTGCGGTTGAGGCGTCTTCGAGCTGCAGGTCAACCTCGGGGCAGTCCTTCCACAGCCGCTCAAGGGCGTAGAAGACGCGGTCTTCCTCATGCTGGACGTGCACCACGACGTTGGCGTAGTCAAGCAACACCCAGCGTCCCTCGCTACGTCCTTCGCGGCGGACAGGCTTGAGGCCCATCTTGGACAGTTCCTCTTCGATGCCGTCAACAATGGCGTTGACCTGGCGCTCGTTGGAAGCCGATGCGATCAGGAAGACATCGGTAATGGCGAGACGTTCGCTGACGTCGATGGCGACAATGTCGTCGGCAATCTTGGCCGACGCCGCTTTGGCCGCCGCCCGTGCAATGTCAATGGAAGATTCGGTGGCGCTCAAAGTGTGTCTCCTTGGGGTAATCGGTCAGCCGCCAAGGCCGCCGACGATCATTAGTACTCCGACGATCAGGGCAAGCGTGCCCAGACCTGCAACCCCGAAAACGGCAAAACGCAGTCTCCGGGTACGGCCGAGTCCGGCCGTCATAACATCGAGGGGGTCAAGCCCGAAGGCGCTGCGGGCACCCACGGGGCGGGCAGCTTCCTCCGTGGGAGCGTTGACCAGTGCATCTGCGCGGGCCAGGATCCGTGAATGGCGGACATCGGCTGAAGCCGACGGGGCACGGCGCGGCGCGGCCGCCGGCTTTTGGGCCGGCGCATTGGCCGGGACCACCGGCATTGAACGGGCCTCCGAGGATTCGACCTCCACCCGCGGCGTGGCCGAGGTAATGATCGGCACGTGCGAGGTGGGCGGGGCCTTCATCACCGGGTGGTCCATGCCGGGAACCTTGACGAACTCCAGCGGGGTGACCATGGCCAGGTTGTGGGCGGTGGTGGGATCGCTCGCCGATGGCTTGCGCTCCTGGTTTTCCTGCGAGAGCTTCCGGATGGCTTCGGTGCGGCGGTTCAGTACCTTGGCGCGTTCGGCCAGGGCCTTCTGCTGTGCCAGCAGTTCCAGGTCCACGGCGTGCGGGTCGTCAGCGGCCAGGGCTTCCATGGCTGCCACGTGGTTGCGGGCCTGGCCTTCCAGAGCCTGCCGCGCTGCCAGTGCCTGCTCGACGCTCATGCCTTCGATATCCGAATTCGGATCGGCTTTCTCCGCAGACGCCGGGCGTGCCGGCTGCTCGGGGCCGGAGGCCGGGCGGCCGCCGGTTTCCCGTACACGGCGACGGGAGGAAGGGACGGAGGCCTCAGCCGCACGAGCCTTGGGCGCAGCGTCCGCCGGTGCGGCGTCCCCGGTTTGCGTACCCGGGGAATCCTTTGAGACCGGGGAATCCTGCGGGACCGTCGGCGCCTCTGCAGCACGACGGCGTTCACGCCGCAGCGGTGTTGCGGAAGCCTCCGGGCCGGCCGGCCGCTCCGAGGCGTTGCCCGATGCAGCTGAACCGGACGCAGCCGAAGCGCTCCCGGACGGTCCCGGTGCTGCTGCAGCACGCTGTTGCTGCTGCTGAAGCCTCAACTGCCGGCGGGTAGGCGGAGCCGTACGGGTGTCCTGTCCGCTCTCCCGGCGATCCTGCGTCTCGGCCAGGGCCTTGTACGCACGCAACGCCTCCCGGTCGCGGGCGCGCTGCTGGGACTCCCGTTCCCGCGGCCCGGCCGGGGAATCGACCGGTACGTCAGCCGCCCGGCGGCTGCGCCGCGGCGCGGACTCTGGACCGTTAGTCATTTCCTACCCATCCGGTATTTGTGTTTACGCTACTGGTTCTGTTTCGGTTTCCACCGGGTCCGGGGTGTTCCGGCCGGCGGCATAGAGGCGGTGCTTCGCGATGTACTGCACCACACCGTCCGGTACCAGGTACCAGACGGGTTTCCCCTCGGCCACGCGGCGCCGGCAGTCCGTGGAAGAGATGGCCATGGCCGGAACTTCCATGAGGGAGACATCTTCCCGGCCCACGTTTTCAAGGACGTGCCCCGGCCGCGTGACGCCGACGAAGTGGGCCAGGGACCACAGTTCCTGGATGTCTTTCCAGGACAGGATCTGCGCCATGGCATCCGCACCGGTGATGAAGAACAGTTCGGCGTCAGGCCGCGCCGCCTTCAGGTCCCGCAGGGTGTCGATGGTGTAGGTGGGGCCCGGACGGTCGATGTCCACCCGGCTCACCGTGAACCGGGGGTTTGATGCCGTGGCCACCACGGTCATCAGGTACCGGTGCTCGGCCGGACTGACCTGCTGTGCAGCGGGCTTGTGCCACGGCTCTCCGGTGGGAACAAAGACCACTTCGTCCAGCTCGAACATGGATGCCACTTCGCTGGCCGCCACAAGGTGGCCGTGGTGGATGGGGTCAAACGTTCCACCCATGACTCCCAAGCGGAATCTGCGCTTTCCGTTGACTTCCGTCCGCATCTGCTCACCCATGGGGATAAACGATTCCGCTGGCTGCACGGCCCAGGTCAGTCCTGGATGGCCTGGCCGTGGTCATGCTTGTTGGGGAACTGGCGCTGGGGATCAACGTGCTCCGCTTCGGCTTCGTGCCGGTTTCCAACGTTGGTGAAGGAGACCGTGATGAACATCAGGAGCAGCAAGGCAGCCATGATGACCCCGCCGTAAACGTACGGAGACGCCGGAAGTTCAACGTGGTGTTCTTCGGCCATTTCCGCAGCGTTAAGCACGGCGCCCGCGAGCTGGATCAGCATGTATTTCCCCTAGAGATCTGTAGGTTCCGCCGGGTGGCCGGCGTTCGGTTTCATAGTCAATGGTACGCGTAACGGGATGCACATCGCAGCCGGACGCGGCCCGGGCCCGCAGGAGGGCCGCTAGCCGCGGATTTGTCCGTCGCCCTGGATGATCCACTTGGTGGTGGTCAGTTCCTTGAGCCCCATGGGTCCGCGGGCATGCATTTTCTGCGTGGAGATGCCCACCTCGGCGCCCAGCCCCAGTTCGCCGCCGTCGGTGAACCGCGTTGACGCGTTGACGATCACGGCTGCGGAGTCGATCTCGGCGATGAAACGTTCGGCATTGGCGAGGTCGTTGGTGATAATTGCCTCGGTGTGGCCGGTGGTCCAGCGCCGGATGTGCTCCAGTGCGCAATCAAGGCCGTCCACCACGGCCACCGCCAAGTCCATATCCATGTATTCGCGGCCCCAGTCGCCGTCGTCGGCCGGTTCGGCGGTGACGGAGGCGGGCAGCAGTTCCATGGCACGGGGATCGGCGTGCAGGCGGACTCCGGCGGCCGCGAGGGCGGCCAGGACATCCGGCGCCGCGGGGGCGCCCTCATGGATGAGCAGGGTCTCCACGGTGTTGCAGACGCTGGGGCGCTGCGTCTTCGCATTCAGCAGGATGTCCACCGCCATGTCCACCGGGGCGGAACGGTCCAGGTAGATGTGGACGTTGCCCTCCCCCGTCTCGATGACCGGAACGGTGGCGTTGGCCACGACGGACTGGATCAGGGACCGTCCGCCGCGCGGGATCAGCACGTCCACCCGTCCGCGCGCCTTCATCAGCACGTTGGCGCCCTCGCGGCCGTAGGCATCCACGCTCTGCACGGCGTCGGCGGGCAGCCCGGCGTCCTCGAGGGAGTCCCGGATGATCCCCACCAGCACCTCGTTGGTGGCCGCTGCCGCGCTGCCGCCGCGCAGGATGACGGCGTTGCCGCTTTTCAGGGCAAGTCCGGCAATGTCCAGTGTCACGTTGGGGCGGGCCTCATAGATGGCGGCAACCACGCCCATGGGGACGTGGACCTGGCGCAGGCGCAGCCCGTTGGGCAGCGTCTGGCCGCGGGCCACCGATCCCACCGGGTCCGGAAGGCCGGCCAGGTTCTCCAATGCTGCAGCCAGCGCCGCAATCCGTTCCGGCGTCAGGGAGAGCCGGTCCAGCATGGCGGCAGAGGTTCCGTTCTCCCGCCCGGCCGCCACGTCGCGCGCATTTGCGGCAAGGATGGCAGCCTGTCCGGCCGTCACGTTCTGTGCGATCAGCCGAAGGGCACGGTCCTTCCAGACACGGTTGGCCCGGGCCAGGCGGCGGGCAGCGGTGCGTGAACGGTCCGCCAGGGCATGGACCTTCGCTTCGACGCCGTCCGCAGCCGGCTCCGCGGCGGCGGGTGCAGTCGTCTTGGTTGCGGCGGTTGCCTCGGGTGTGTTCACGGAAGTCATGCCCCCAGTCTAGGTCCCGTGCCGGTCTCCGCGGCGGGTTCCGGCTTCTGGTTCTGGTGCAGCAGGACCAGGTCATTGACGTGGACCACGGCACGTTCGTAGCCCCGGCCCAGGTCCCGGGCCAGTTCCCGGGTGGAGCGGCCGAGCATGGAGGGAAGTTCCTCCGAGCCGTAGTTGGTCAGTCCGTGCGCGATCACCCGCCCGGCAGTGTCGGTCAGGGCCACGGCGTCGCCGGGTTCGAAGTGTCCGTCCACGGAGACGATTCCTGCCGCGAGCAGGGACCGGTGCCGGTCCCCCACCGCCGACGCCGCGCCGTCATCGAGCACCAGCGTGCCCTGGATCCGGGCGAGGTGCGCCAGCCAGAGCAGCCGGATGGACTGGCGCCGGCCCCGGGTGGTGAACCAGGTGCCCACATCCTCCCCTGCCAGGGCTGCCGCCGCGTTGGCGGTGGACGTAACCAGTGCGGGGATCCCGGATTCGGCAGCAATGGTGGCCGCCTCCACCTTGGTGGCCATCCCGCCGGTCCCGACGCCGGCCTTCCCCACCTTGCCGATGCGGACATCGGCGAGGTCCTTCGGGCCGGTGACTTCGGGAATGCGGCGGGCGCCCTCGGAGGGCGGGCCGTCATACAGGGCATCGACGTCGGAGAGCAGAATCAGTGCGTCGGCTTTAACCAGGTGCGCCACCAGGGCCGCCAGCCGGTCATTGTCGCCAAAGCGGATCTCGTGGCTGGCCACCGTGTCGTTCTCGTTGACGATCGGCAGCACGCCGAAATTCAGCAGCCGTTCCATGGCCCGGTGGGCATTGGCATGGTGGGCGCGGCGCATCAGGTCCTCCACGGTGAGCAGCACCTGGCTGACGGTCACCCCGTGTTCGCCGAACGCAGCGGTGTAACGGGCCATCAGCAGGCCCTGTCCCACGCTCGCGGCGGCCTGCTGGGAGGAAAGCTGGGCCGGCCGCTTGGCCAGCCCGAGGGGCGCCAGCCCGGCGCTGATGGCACCGGAGGAGACCAGGATGATCTCGGTGCCGGCGGCGTGCCGTGCGGACAGCACATCCGCCAGGGAGCGCAGTGCGGAATCGGAGATGCCGCCCGCCACGGACGTCAGGGAGGAAGACCCCACCTTGACCACCACGCGGCGGGCACGTGCCAGCCCGGAGCGGGACGTCAGGGCGCGGCGGGCAGGGACGGCGGAAACGGTGTGTTCACTCATGGTCCGCCCAGCCTATGCGCTGGCCCCGCGCCCCCGCCGGAGTGTGAAGAAGAAGTTACTCCCCGTCATGCTCCTCCGCCGGACGCTTGGAGTGCTTGTAGTTCACCGACTCGGTCCAGATCCCCGCACGGCGCTCTGCTTCGAGCTCCTCGCGGGCAGCGGCCCGGGCATCCCGGCGCTTCTGGTGGTCTTCGCGCTTTTCCTCGCGGGTGGGACGGGAGAACTCCTCGACGCGGATGTCGCTGCCTCGCGGAGAGGCGGCCAGCAGTTCCGCGCCGCCGACCATGGTGGGCTCCCAGTCGAAGACGACGCCGTCACCCTCGCCGATCACCACGGCGTCGCCGGGCTTTGCGCCTTCCTTGAACAGCTTGTCCTCGACGCCGAGCTTGGCCAGGCGGTCAGCCAGGTAGCCCACAGCTTCGTCGTTGGTGAAGTCCGTCTGCTGGACCCAGCGCACCGGCTTTTCGCCCAGCACGCGGAAGAGGGGTTCGAGGTTGCGCTCTTCGCGGCGGATGGTGAAGCCGCCCTTGACGTTGACGGCACGCGGCTTCAGGACCGGCGGCTGGATCCGCGGCGGAGCCTGCTCGACGGCGTCGCGGGCATCCTTGACGATTCCCGCCATGGCGAAGCCGAGCTCACGCAGGCCTTCGTGGCTGGAAGCGGAGACCTCGAAGACGCGGTAGCCGCGCTTCTCCAGCTCCGGCCGGACAAATTCGGCCATGTCCCGGCCGTCGGGAACGTCCACCTTGTTCAGGGCGACCAGGCGGGGACGGCGGTTCAGCGGCACGACGTCGCCGTCGGTGCCGGCGTAGCTCATATCCACTTCGTACTTCTCGAGTTCACGTTCGATGATCTCGAGGTCGCCGATGGGGTCGCGGTCCGTTTCCAGCGCGGCGCAGTCCAGCACGTGGACCAGTGCGGCGCAGCGTTCGACGTGGCGCAGGAAGTTGTGGCCCAGGCCCTTACCTTCGGAGGCCCCTTCGATCAGGCCGGGCACGTCGGCGACGGTAAAGCGCACGTCGCCGGACTGCACAACGCCCAGGTTGGGGATCAGGGTGGTGAAGGGGTAGTCGGCAATCTTGGGCCGGGCGGCGGACATGGCCGCGATCAGCGAGGACTTGCCGGCAGACGGGAAGCCGACCAGCGCAATGTCGGCGATGGACTTGAGCTCCAGGACAATGTCCGCCTCCTCACCGGGGATGCCCAGCAGCGCGAAGCCGGGGGCCTTGCGCTTCTGGGAGGACAGCGAGGAGTTGCCCAGCCCGCCCTGGCCGCCGGCGGCAGCAATGTATTCGGTGCCCTCGCCCACCATGTCGGCGAGGACCTCGCCGTCCTTGTTCTTGACCACGGTGCCGTCCGGCACGGGCAGGATCAGCGTTTCGCCGGTCTTGCCGGCGCGCCAGTCACCCATGCCGTTGCCGCCGTTGGTGGCGTGCCGGTGCGGGGCGTGGTGGTAATCCAGGAGCGTGGTGGTATTGGAGTCAACGCGCAGGATGACGTCGCCGCCGTCGCCGCCGTTGCCGCCGTCGGGTCCGCCCAGGGGCTTGAACTTTTCACGCTTGACGGACACGCAACCATGGCCGCCCGTACCGCCGGAAACATGCAGCACTACGCGGTCTACAAAGCTGGCCATGGTTCTCCTTCAAAGGAACTACTTGATCATGCCAATTCTACTTGGCTTAAAAAACGACGGGGCGGGCCATCAAGGCCCGCCCCGTCGGAAAAGCTAATTGCCGGTGATTACTCGGCGGCTGCAGCAGCCACGATGTTCACGACGCGGCGGCCGCGACGGCTGCCGAATTCAACTGCTCCTGCTTCCAGGGCGAACAGGGTGTCGTCGCCTCCGCGGCCAACGCCCTCACCCGGGTGGAAGTGGGTGCCACGCTGGCGAACGATGATTTCGCCTGCCTTGACAACCTGGCCGCCGAAACGCTTTACGCCGAGGTACTGGGCGTTGGAGTCGCGACCGTTGCGAGTGGAACTCGCACCTTTCTTATGTGCCATTTCTTTGCCTGCCTTTGCTTACTGATATTGAAACCCACAGGCGGGATCACTCCCGCGTTCCCGGCCCTGGGACCGGGACGGAGAATCAGGAGTTGATGGACGTAACCTTGACCTTGGTCAGCGAGGAGCGGTAGCCCTGACGCTTCTTGTAGCCGGTCTTGTTCTTGAACTTCTGGATGACAATCTTCGGACCCCGGAAGTTCTCGACGATTTCTGCCGTCACGGTGACCTTGGCCAGGTCCTGTGCAGCAGAGGTGACCTTGTCGCCATCAACCAAAAGCAGGGCAGGCAGCTCAAAGGTGCTACCGGCTCCACCGGGGACGCGGTCCAGGGTTACGAGGTCTCCGACGGAAACCTTTTCTTGGCGGCCGCCAGCGCGGACAATCGCGTACACCACTTGGGAACTCACTTCTCTCGACGTTTAATACTTGGATGCGCATTTGGCGGGGCCAGAATTGTGCCCGCCTTGCGCCATGCAGTTCCGCCTGAACCGTAAAACGGCTGGAAGGCGTTCGCACCGAAGTTCAAGGCTACGCTAACGGGACCATAACCCGCAAATGCACTGGCGCATTTGCACCCTGCTGATGCAGACCGGACCCGAGCGCCACCGACATACGGTGTCACTGCTCGAATCTACTTTATCCCATCAGGCCGGTGTTCCCCGCATTCCCGCGCCGGACGCGCCGGCGCATTCCGGGAGACCGCATCCCGGGAGACGGGGACCACACGCCGGGTTAAGCGCGGAAGGCGGTCCGGTCCTCGAGGACCGGACCGCCCTTCCGCGGTTCTGCCGTGTGCGGCGGCGGTGCAGCTACAGTTCCGACGCGGGCACGCCGACGCCCAGGATGACCGGGGCGGATGCGCCCCTCTTCTCCTCCCGGACCGCCGGGGCTGCCTCATCCGCCGTGACGGTATACTGCGCCGCCTGCGGCTCGGAGCGGCCTGCCGACGGTGCGGTCACCTCTGCCGCGCCCTGCGGGCTGCTGGCGGCCCGGCGGCGGCGCGCCGGGCGTGCGGGGGCGGCGGCCGACTGCTGCGGGGCATTCGCTGCGGCCTTGTGTTCCTGCTGCCGGACGGCTTCCCTGCGCGGCGGTTCCTGCCGGTCGCGGGCTGCCGGCTGTTCCTGCGCTTCCGGCTTGTCCTGGGCGGCAGGCTGTTCCTGCCCTGCCTGCTGGTCCTGGCGGCCTGCCGGACGATCGTGCGCCACCGCTGAAGCCACCTCGTTGAAGGCCTCGGTGAGGCTCTCCAGGGTCAGTGCGGGCTCTTCCTTGGCCGGGCGGCGCCGCTGGCGGCGCGGCACCACTACGGTCTCGCCCTGGATATTCAGGACGGCACCGGGCTCGGTATCAGCGGTGTCAGCAGTTTCCGGGGCGGAAGCGTCACTGCCGTTGCCGGCTGCGTCCACCACCTCGTGCGCCGCGGCGGTTGCCGCAGCGATGGTGGCGAGGGCCGCACGGGCCGCTTCGGCCTTGGCCTGGCGTTCCGCATCCTCCTGCACCGGCTCCTCCACAGCGGGCAGCTCGGCTGAAGGTGCGGCCTGTGCACGGTCCCGGTTGCGGTTGCGCTTCCGGTCCCCGCGGGACTGCTTCTCCTGCTTGAGGTGCTGCTGGTGGTTGTCCTCGCCGACGGCATGTCCGGCATGGTTGGACGACGCGGGGGTGTGGCTGGTGCTGCGGCGGTGCTCCACCGGAACATCCTGCGTCACCACGCCGCGGCCGTCACAGTGCTCGCAGGTTTCACCGAACACCTCGA
The DNA here is from genome assembly GCF_059090025.1 of Arthrobacter sp. Y3224198. NCBI lineage: Bacteria > Bacillati > Actinomycetota > Actinomycetes > Micrococcales > Micrococcaceae > Arthrobacter > Arthrobacter sp. Y3224198. Next base: position 98,477 of record NZ_JBNHFG010000004.1, on the reverse strand, counting down.
GCAGGCCGGTACCCATCCGCTTGCGCGTCATCTGGACCAGGCCCAGCGACGTGACCTCTGCCACCTGGTGCTTGGTCCGGTCCCGGCCCAGGCATTCCACCAGGCGGCGGAGCACCAGGTCGCGGTTGGCTTCCAGGACCATGTCGATGAAGTCAATGACGATAATGCCGCCGATGTCCCGCAGCCGCAGCTGGCGGACCACCTCTTCGGCCGCCTCCAGGTTGTTCTTGGTGACGGTTTCTTCCAGGTTGCCGCCGCTGCCGGTGAACTTGCCGGTGTTGACGTCCACCACGGTCATTGCTTCGGTGCGGTCAATCACCAGGGATCCGCCGGACGGCAGGAAGACCTTGCGGTCCAGCGCCTTGGCGATCTGCTCGTCGATGCGGTGGGCGGCGAAGATGTCTTCGTCCTTCTCCCACTTCTCCAGGCGCCCCACCAGGTCCGGAGCAACGTAGGTCACGTAGGCCTCGATGGTGTCCCATGCCTCGTCACCGGAGACCACCAGCTTGGAGAAGTCCTCGTTGAAGACGTCGCGGACCACCTTGATGGTCAGGTCCGGTTCGCCGTACAACAGCTCCGGCGGCAGCGTCTTGGTGGACTTTGCCTTGGCGTCGATGGTCTCCCACTGGGCGCGCAGGCGGTTGATGTCATTCATCAACTCTTCCTCGCTGGCTCCCTCGGCCGCGGTGCGCACAATGACGCCCGCGTTCTCCGGCAGGTGGTCCTTGAGGATCTTCTTGAGCCGGTTACGCTCCACGTCCGGCAGCTTGCGGGAAATACCGGTCATGGAGCCGCCCGGCACGTAGACCAGGTAGCGTCCGGGCAGGGAGATCTGGCTGGTCAGGCGGGCGCCCTTGTGGCCTACCGGATCCTTGGTGACCTGCACCAGCACCGAGTCGCCGGACTTCAGCGCCAGCTCGATACGACGCGGCTGGCCGTCCAGGCCGGCCGCATCCCAGTTGACTTCGCCGGCGTACAGCACGGCGTTGCGGCCGCGGCCGATGTCGACGAAGGCTGCTTCCATGCTCGGCAGCACGTTCTGCACCTTGCCCACGTACACGTTGCCGATCAGTGAGTCCTGCTGGGTGTTGGAGACAAAGTGTTCAGCCAGCACGCCGTCTTCCAGCACGCCGATCTGGATCCGCTCGTCACGCTGGCGGACAATCATCTGCCGGTCCACGGACTCGCGGCGGGCCAGGAACTCGGCCTCGGTGATGACGTGGCGGCGGCGTCCCGATTCGCGGGATTCGCGGCGGCGCTGTTTCTTGGCTTCCAGCCGCGTGGAACCCTTCACGCTGGTCACGCGGTCCGACGCCGGCGCATCAGCGTGGGCGCGCGGGGCACGGACCCGGGTCACTGTGTTGGGCGGATCATCGTCCGCTCCCCCGGTCAGTTCCAGATCGGCATCGCCGCGGCGACGGCGACGGCGGCGGCGGGAGGTCACGCCGTCGGACTCGCTGTCTTCGGGACCGGTGGAGGCGCCCTCCTCCGAGTTGCCCTGGGCGGCGTCGGCACCCTGGCGGCTGCGGCTGCGTCGGCTCCGGCGGCGCGAACGGCCGGATTCCTCGGGTTCTTCCTCCGTTTCCGCCTCATCGGCGTGCTTCACCACGGGCAGGGTCCGCACCGCCGACAGATCGGGGGCGTGGAAGAGCACCGAGGTGGGCGATTCCGGAACGGTGAACGGGTCCAGTGCCGAGGACGGGGCGGCAGTGTCTGCGTCTTCCGGGCTTTCCGCGCCGGTGCCTTCGGATCCGTTGGCTTCGGATCCGTTGCCTTCGGCAGCGGCCGGGAGGACGGGTTCGGCAACAGCCTTGGTTTCGGCAACGGGTTCCGCTGCTGCTTCGGCGGAGCGTGCCGGTCCGGCAGGCTTGCCGGCGCGGCGGCGGGTGCGGGTCTTGGGTGCCGGGACCTCGGCTTCCGCCGGCGCTTCCGGGCCGGCAGCCAGGGTTACCGGAACAGCCTCGGGCTCTTCGGCCTGCGGGCTTGCCGCAACCGGGCTTTCCGCTGTTTCAGCGGCGGCGGGAACTTCAGCTGTCGGCTTCTTGGCGGTGCTGCGGCGGCGGCGCACCGGCTTCATCGGGAGTTCCTCAGCTGCCACGGCGGCTGCTCCTGCTTCCAGCTGTACCTGGCCGGCGGCGTCGGATGCGCCCTCGGCTGCGGCTTCCGGAGTTTCCTCCGGTGCCACGGGTGCTGCCTTCTTGCGGGGCGCACGGGTGCGCTTGGGCTTCTCCGCCGGTTCGGCTGCGGTTTCGCCCCCGGATCCGCTCACCGTGGCAGGCACAGCCGTGCCGGTTGCGGGTTCCCCCTCCGGCTGGCGGGCCGGGGAAGTCACGGGCGAGGATGACTTGCGGCGGGTGCGCGGTGCCTTCTTGACGGGTGGCTGCTGCGCCTGCTCCGCGGGAGCGTCCGCTGCCGTACCTTCTGCAACTGGTTCATTGGTCAAGTCGTTCTGGTTATTCATTTAGGCCTATGCTCCGGCCCCGGGGCACTGGCCACATTCCAATGCCCAAGGGCAATGTGTCGGCTGTGCGGTGGCATCGCAGCCTGCCCGCCAGCCGGAAGTCGTCTGGATGTCGTCCGAGGTCGCGCCGACTGTGGGGCGCGGCATCACTCGAAGACCAGCGGCGCTTTTCCTGCTACCTATGCGGAACGGATAACTACGTTTCGGCTATGGGCAGGTCTGGCCGGCGGATTCCCTGGGTCCCATCCGGATTGATGGGCGAGCTGCACGGGAAGCGTCACCGACAGAACCGGAAGCCTGTCGCTGGACCGGTGACGGAATGTGGTTCCGTCAACAGCCAAAGTCATTATCTCATACAGCCGTCTTTTTGGCCCGTACCTGCGCATAGACTCGACGCAGACAACAACTTCCGTTTCCCCCTCCGTAAAGGAGCTTTCGTGCCCTCCAGAGCAGCCAGTTCATCCACCGGCACCCGTCCGGCTGAATCCGATCCCGTCCGGGACACCGCCGGCCAGGCGGCACCGCCGGAACGCGCCGCCTTCATCTGGACACTGCTGGTGACGTCAGTGGTCGGCTGGATCGCCTCGGGGATCCTGGTCATCGAACGCCTGCACGTCTACGCGGACGCCAATTACATCACCAGCTGCGACATCAGCCCGTGGGTCTCCTGCGGCACGGTGTTCCAGACCTGGCAGGCCTCACTCTTCGGCTTCCCCAACCCGCTGATCGGCATTGTGGCCTTTGCCGTGGTCATCACCACCGCCATGGGGCTGCTGGCACGGGCCCGCTTTGCACGCTGGTACTGGATCGGCCTGCAGATCGGCGTCACCCTGGGCATGGTCTTTGTGGTCTGGCTGTGGAGCCAGGCCCTGTTCGACATCTATGTCCTGTGCATTTACTGCATCGTGGTGTGGGCAGCCATGATTCCACTGTTCGTCTTCACCACTGTCCGCAACCTGGCCGCAGGTGTCATTCCGGCCCCGGCCGGACTGGTCCGGTTCCTGGGCGAGTGGGCCTGGGCCATCGTTGTCCTGCTGTGGGTGGCTACAGCGGCGTCGATCTTCTTCCGCTTCATGAATTCCTTCATCGGCAGCTGACCGGCTGCAGCGAATACCGCGGGCGGTGCCGGACGTGGTCCGGCACCGCCCGCCGCACTATTGCGGCATGCCCCAGGCCAGGACCACCGCAACGTCCTGGTCCGCCCAGGTGGCCTGCAGCGACGGGTCGGGTGCCGTGCGTCCGTCCAGGTCCAGCAGCCGCACCACGGAGAGCTCCCAGCCGCTCTGGGTGATCACGGACACCGCCCAGTCCTCAGGCTCCGACGCCGGTGCATCGACCAGCTCGGCGCCGTCGGGCATCCCCGTACTGAAGACCCGCATCGACTCGGGCAGCAGCTCACGCACCCCGTTCCGCTCGGTGTACTGCGGCGCCTGCCCCTGCCGGGAGAACAGCGCCGCTTCCAGCGCTGCGGCGTAGACCGGATCCCCGGCGGCGTCATAGACCCAGCGGCGCCCCAGCACGGAGTGCTCCATTTCCGTGATCAGGAACCGCTCGGCACCGTCCAGCGGCGCACCCCGGTAGGTCAGGGGAACCTGCACGGTATGCGGGCCGGCGGCCACAATGAGGGTTTCAATGCCCACCGCGCCCTCCGGATCGTCGAACCGGAAGGATCCGAGCTTCCTTACCGGGACCGGTTCGCCGGCCGGAAACCATACGGCTCCCGGCAGCCATTCTGAAATCAGTTCCATTTTGTCCGGACGCAGCTCCGCGTCGTAGATGAGTGCCATGCGCACAGCATATGCGCCCCGGGACCGGGACGGCTGGAATATCCCCCCACGGTTTCCGGTTGCCGCCAAGGAAAGGTACGGGACCGTTTCCGTACCGGCTACAGCTAGGAGATCCATGCTCAGGACAACACCAACCTCCCCCGACCGGCCGCGCACCGCACTGGTTGCCGGCGCCACCGGAATCGCCGGGGCAGCCCTCGTGGACCTGCTCGCAGCAGAAGGGTGGACCGTACTGGCGCTCTCCCGCAAGGCCGGCGGCAGCGGCGCGCCCCGCCCCGGCGTCGTCCCCCTGGCCGCGGACCTGACCTCTCCGGAAAGCCTGGCGGCCGCGCTGGCGGACACCCGGCCCAGCCACGTCTTTTTCACGTCCTGGTCCCGGCAGGACACGGAGGCCGAGAACATCGCGGTCAATTCCGCCATGGTCCGCAACCTCCTGGGCGCCCTGGAACACGCTCCCCTGGAGCACGTGGCCCTGATGACCGGGCTCAAGCACTACATGGGCCCGTTCGAGGCCTACGGCGAGGGCCCCATGCCGGACACCCCGTTCTCCGAGGACGAGCCGCGCCTGCCCGTGGAGAACTTCTACTACGCCCAGGAAGACGAACTGACGGCGGCGGCGCAACGGCAGGGCTTCGCCTGGTCGGTCCACCGCGCCCACACGGTCATCGGCTTCGCCGTCGGAAACGCCATGAACATGGGCCAGACCCTCGCTGTGCAGGCCACCCTCTGCAAGGACCTCGGCTTGCCGTTCGTCTTCCCCGGCTCCGAAACCCAGTGGAACTCCGTCACCGATATGACCGACGCCGGCCTGCTCGCCGAGCACATGCTCTGGGCGGCCACCGACCCGAACACGGCCAACGAGGCCTACAACGTGGTCAACGGCGACGTGTTCCGCTGGCGTTCGCTCTGGCCCCGGCTGGCGCGGGAACTCGGAGTGGAGCCCGAGGGGTTCGACTCCGTTCCCCGGCCGCTTGAACAGCAGATGGCGGACATGGCCGACGCCTGGAAGGACCTGGCGGTACGGCACGGGCTGGCCGAAACCGAGTTGGACCGGCTGGCGTCGTGGTGGCACACGGACGCGGACCTGGGCCGGAACGTGGAGGTCCTGACGGATATGAGCAAGAGCCGGCTGGCCGGGTTTACCGGCTACCGGCGCACGGAAGATGCTTTCCGGGCACTCTTTGACCGGCTGCGGGACGAACGCCTGATTCCGTAGGCGGAACGGCAAAGGGCCGGCACCACGGTGCCGGCCCTTTGCTTTTTGCTGCTGTTGTTACTTGAACCAGATGCCGATTTCCCGGGCAGCGGACTCCGGAGAGTCGGAGCCGTGGACCAGGTTCTGCTGCACGGCGGTGCCCCAGTCGCGGCCGAAATCGCCGCGGATGGTGCCCGGTGCCGCCGTCGTCGGATCGGTGGTGCCGGCCAGGGACCGGAAGCCTTCGATGACGCGTTCCCCTTCGAGGACCGCGGCGACAATGGGACCGCTGAGCATGAACTCGACCAGCGGTTCGTAGAACGGCTTGCCCTGGTGTTCCTCGTAGTGCTCTTCGAGGATGGCGCGGGTGGCTTCGGTCTTCTTCAGCTCCGCCACGGTGTAGCCCTTGGCCTCGATCCGCGCCAGGATGGCCCCGGTGAGCCGGCGCTGGACGCCGTCGGGCTTGATCAGGACAAGTGTGCGCTCGGTGCTCACGGTGTATCTCCTTGGGATGTTCGGTTTTCTGGTCTAAGCCTAGTCGGTTCCCGGGACCGGTCCCGGTCCGGCCTCTTCCGGATGGGCTTTTTCCCACTCGGCCTGCATCCGGTCCCGTTCCCGGTTTTCCCGGTCCAGGCGCAGTCCGGCCCGCAGCCCGTACCACCAGGTGAGCGCGAACAGCACGCCGACCAGGAACATCATCGGCTCCAGGAAACCGGTGGCAATGATTGCCAGCTGCAGGATCCAGCCGATCAGCGGACCCGCGGGCTTGGAGAGCAGCGCGCAGGTGCCCACCAGGGCTGCCGCCAGCAGGATTCCCCCGCCCAGCAGCAGCACCGGGGAGATTGTCCCGCGGTGCAGCCCGAACACGGCAAGGGTTCCGAACAGCACGACGAACGCTTCCAGCGTCAGCACGGTGGAGGCGAACATTACCTTCACGGAGCGGCGCTTCTTGGGCATGCCGGGGCGCCATTCGCGCTGCGCCTTGGTCAGTTTTGCCATATCTGCGAACCTACTTTCCGAGCAGGGTGCGCGCTTCGGCGACCAGGGTGATGGAGCCGACTACAAGTACGCCGCCGGCCAGGTCATTGTTCTCTTCGGCTTTCGCCACCGCCAGCTCAAGGGCGTTGTCCAGCCCGGCTTCGACCTGGATGTCCTCGTCCGCGAACCCGGCGTCCACCGCGTCCTGGACCAGTTCCTCGGCCGGGATGGCGCGGGGCGAGTTGGACTGGGTCAGGACGACACCGCTGACCAGGTCCCCCAGTTGCTCGCGCAGCTCGCTGAGGATGCCGACGGCGTCCTTTTCGGCCAGGATCCCCACCACCAGGACCAAGGTGCTGAAGTTGAAGGCTTCACGCAGCGCCTCGGCCGAGGCCCGGGCGCCGGCCGGGTTGTGCGCGGCGTCCACCACGATGGTGGGCGCGGTACGGACCACTTCCAGACGGCCGGGCGAGGTGACGGTGGAGAACCCGGTCCGCAGCAGTTCGACGTCGAGTTCCTTGGTGCCGCCGCCGATGAAGGCCTCCAGCGCGGCCACGGCCACGGCCGCGTTCTGCGCCTGGTGGGCGCCGTGCAGCGGCACCAGCAGGTCCTCGTAGCGACCGGCCAGGCCGTTGACCGTGACCATCTGTCCACCCACGGCCATGACCCGCGAGTCGACGCCGAATTCGACGCCCTCGAACCGGAACGGGACACCCATCTCGCGGGCCTTGTCCAGCAGCACCGTGGCGGCCTCCATAGGCTGCGCGGCGCTGATCAGGAAGCCGTCCTCCTTGATGATGCCGGCCTTCTCCCAGGCGATGTCCGCCACGTCGTCCCCAAGCAGCTCGGTGTGGTCCAGCGAGATGGGGGTGATCACGGAAACGGAGCCGTCACCCACGTTGGTGGCATCGGTGATGCCGCCCAGTCCCACCTCGATGACCGCCACATCCACCGGCTCGTCCGCAAAGACGGCAAACGCCAGGATGGTCACGGCTTCGAAGTAGGTGAGCCGGGGCTCGCCCGCGGCCTCGAGCTCGCCGTCGACAATGTCCAGGTACGGCCGGATTTCGTCCCAGATCCGCACGAACGTTTCGTCACTGACGGGTTCGCCGTCAATGCTGATCCGTTCGGTCACGCTGGTCAGGTGCGGGCTGGTGTAGCGGCCGGTCCGCAGCCCGTAGGCCCGAAGCCCGCCTTCGATCAGGCGGGCCGTGGACGTTTTGCCGTTGGTGCCGGTGATGTGGATGATCGGGAAGGCCTTGTTCGGCTCCCCCAGTACCTCCATGGCCCGGAACAGCGGGGCCATGCGCGGCTCCATCTTGTTCTCGGGCGCCCGGCTGAGCAGCTCGGCGTACACGCTCTCCACGGAGAAGCCGTCAATGGAACCGGACGGGCGGTCTGCTGCACTCATTAGATCTTCTCCACTGTGACGATGTACTTCTCGGTGTCCTTCTCGTCCTCGGTGACCTCGCGGTCGCCGACAACAATCAGGTCAGCAGTCAGCGTTTCGGCCTTGATCAGGCTGATGTTCGCTTCCAGGGCGGCCGCTTCGGCCTCCCCGGTGCTGATCCGGGTGCGGATGCGGTCGCTGATGTGCAGATCCGCATCCCGGCGGGCCTGCTGGACCGCACGGATGCCGTCGCGGGCAATGCCCTCGGCGGCCAGCTCCGGGGTGACCTCGGTGTTCAGCACCAGGAAGCCGCCGCCGGGCAGCACGGCCACGGCCTTGGTCGATTCGCCTTCGCCGGATTCCACCACGGTTTCCAGGGTGTACTCGTGCTTTTCCAAGGCCAGTCCGCCCGCGGTGACCGTGCCGGCGTCGTCCACCGACCAGTCGCCGGACTTGGCGGCCTTGATGGCGGTCTGGACGTTTTTGCCCAGCCGCGGGCCGGCGGCGCGGGCGTTGACCACCAGCTTCTGGCTGATGCCGAACTCCGCCGGGTCGGCAGACGCGGCATCCACCAGCCGGACGTTCTTCAGGTTCAGCTCGTCGGCGATGATGGCGGCGAACTGGCCGGAGAGGGCTTCGGCGTCAGGGGCGACGACGGTCATTTCCGAAAGCGGCAGGCGGACGCGCAGGTTCGCACCCTTGCGCAGCGAGGAACCCACCGAGGCGATCCGCCGGGTGAGGTCCATCCGCTCCACCAGGTCCGGATCCTTCGGGAACAGCTCCGCATCCGGCCAGTCGGTCAGGTGTACCGAACGGCCTCCGGTCAGTCCGCGCCAGATTTCCTCGCTGATCAGCGGCAGCAGCGGGGCAGCGACCCGGCAGACGGTTTCCAGGCAGGTGTACAGCACATCGAAGGCCTGGGAATCCTCGTCAAAGAACCGGGTGCGGCTGCGCCGGATGTACCAGTTGGTCAGCGTGTCGGTGTAGGCACGCAGGATCTCGCAGCCTACGGACACGTCGTAGGTGTCCAGGGCGCCGGTCATGTCCCGGACCAGGTCGCCGGTGGCGGCGAGCAGGTAGCGGTCCAGCGGCTCCGTGGAGTCGTAGCGGGCCGTTGCCTCGTAGCCGTTGCCGTTGTTGGCGGCGTTGGTGTACAGGCTGAAGAAGTGCCAGACGTTCCACAGCGGCAGGATGGCCTGCCGGACGCCGTCGCGGATGCCCTGTTCAGTGACGATCAGGTTGCCGCCGCGCAGGATGGGCGAGGCCATCAGGAACCAACGCATGGCGTCGGAGCCGTCGCGGTCCAGCACCTCCGAGACGTCCGGGTAGTTGCGCAGTGACTTGGACATCTTCTGCCCGTCGGAGCCCAGGACAATGCCGTGGCTGATGACGTTGCGGAAAGCCGGCCGGTCAAACAGCGCGGTGGCCAGCACGTGCAGGGTGTAGAACCAGCCACGGGTCTGGCCGATGTACTCCACGATGAAGTCACCGGGGTTGTGGCTTTCGAACCAGTCCGCGTTCTCGTGCGGGTAGTGCACCTGGGCGTACGGCATGGACCCGGAATCGAACCATACGTCCAGGACGTCCTCCACGCGGCGCATGGTGGACTGCCCGGTGGGATCGTCCGGGTTGGGGCGGGTCAGCTCGTCGATGAACGGGCGGTGCAGGTCCGGCTGGCCCTCCTTGTTCAGGGGCAGCCGGCCGAAGTCCGCTTCCAGTTCGGCAAGGGAGCCGTAGACGTCGGTGCGCGGGTAGTTGGGATCGTCGGAGACCCAGACCGGGATGGGGCTGCCCCAGTAGCGGTTGCGGCTGATGGACCAGTCGCGGGCGTTCTCCAGCCACTTGCCGAACTGGCCGTCCTTGACGTTGTCCGGGATCCAGTTGATCTGCTGGTTCAGCTCGACCATGCGGTCCTTGATCTTGGTGACCTCAACGAACCAGGAGGAGACCGCCTTGTAGATCAGCGGGTTCCGGCAGCGCCAGCAGTGCGGGTAGCTGTGCTCGTAGCTGGCCTGGCGCAGGAGGCGTCCCTCGGCCTTCAGGACACGGGTGATCGGCTTGTTGGCGTCGAACACCTGCAGGCCGGCAATGTCCTCCAGCGCCGTCTGCGCGAACATGGGCAGGAACTTGCCGCCCTCATCCACGGAAAGGATCACGGGGATGCCGTTTTCCTCGCAGACCTTCTGGTCATCTTCGCCGTAGGCCGGTGCCTGGTGGACAACACCCGTACCGTCGGTGGTGGTGACGTAGTCGGCCGTGACAATCCGCCACGCGTTCTCCGTCCCCCACTTCTCCGTGTCGGTGTAGATGTCCCACAGCGGTGCGTAGCGGATCCCGGCCAGGTCCTTACCCTCGTGGACGGCGGTGACCGCCGCGCGGGCGGCGTCGGCGTCGTCGTAGCCCAGGTCCTTGGCGTACGAGCCGACCAGGTCCTCGGCGAGGAGAAAGCTCCCCTCGCCCGCCTGCGTTCCCTTGGGGCCCGCGGGTACGACGGCGTAGCGGACCTCGGGCCCGACGGCGAGGGCCATGTTGGTGGGCAGGGTCCAGGGCGTGGTGGTCCAGGCGATGGCCTTGACCCCTGCAAGCTCGGCGGAGAGCGGGGTGCCGCCGTCGAGCAGCGGAAAGGTGACCGTGACCGTCTGGTCCTGGCGCATCTTGTACACGTCGTCGTCCATGCGCAGTTCATGGTTGGACAGCGGCGTCTCGTCCTTCCAGCAGTACGGGAGCACCCGGAAACCGCTGTAGGTCAGGCCCTTCTCGTGCAGGGTCTTGAAGGCCCAGATGACCGATTCCATGTACTCGACGTTGAGCGTCTTGTAGTCGTTTTCGAAGTCGACCCAGCGGGCCTGGCGGGTGACGTAGTCCTGCCACTCACCGGCGTACTTCATCACGGAGGCACGGCAGGCATCGTTGAACTTGTCGATGCCCATCTTCTCGATCTGGACCTTGTCGCTCATGCCCAGCTGCTTCATGGCTTCCAGCTCGGCCGGCAGGCCGTGGGTGTCCCAGCCGAAGCGGCGCTCAACGCGGCGGCCGCGCTGGGTCTGGTAGCGGGCCACCAGGTCCTTGACGTATCCGGTCAGCAGGTGGCCGTAGTGCGGCAGGCCGTTGGCGAAGGGAGGACCGTCGTAGAAGACAAATTCGTTGTCACCGTCGCGGCCGGCGGGGCGGGCATCAACGGAGGCCTGGAACGTGCCGTCCTTGTCCCAGTACTTCAGAACGCGTTCTTCGAGTTCCGGAAACCGGGGAGAGGAGGGAACGGCAGCGCCGTCGCCGGTGCTGGCTTTGGGGTATACAGAGGGCATATTCGACATCCTGGTAGCGGCAAGTAAATCTGGCTGTAAATACAGGATGCGAGGGCGGCGTTTCCAAAACCGGTCCGAAAACCGGCGGATAACCGCGGTACCACCTCGCTTGCCGCCGTGTGCACGCATGTGCCCGCGACTGCCGCTCATTGACTGCTGTGACGGGCTTACCCGTCCGGTTCTACTGGGCTGCCCTGTCGATGGGTATCGGCGGGGCGGCTGTTCTTCCGGAAGCTCACCGGTGATGGCCGGGTCAGTGCTGCTTCGGACAAGTTTAGGCCACGTGCGCGCCGGATGTCGAAGAGCCGCTCGCTGCGGGCAAACCGGCCGGGGCAAAACCTGCCCCGGCCCCCTCCTACTGCCCGGTGCGGATCACTTTGTGCTGGGCCGCCTGGGCCAGCGGGCGCAGCACCACCTGGTCAAGGTTCACGTGGTGGGGCAGGTTCAGGGCGAATGCCATCACCTCGGCCACGTCCCGGGCGGTCAGCGGCTTCTCCACCCCGGCGTAGACCTTTTCGGCTGCGCCGGCGTCGCCAAGCCGGTTCAGGGAGAACTCCTCGGTGTGCACCATGCCCGGGGCGATCTCGATGACGCGGACGTTGTGCTCGGCTTCCTCCAGCCGGAGGGTCCGGGCCAGCATTTCCTCGCCCGATTTGGCAGCGCAGTACCCGGCGCCGCCCTCGTAGGCAGTGGATGCCGCCGTCGACGTCAGCAGCAGCACCGAGCCGCGCCCGCTCGCCCGCAGTGCCGGCAGGAACGCCTGGGTCATCCGCAGGGCGCCCAGGACATTCACGTCATACATCCGCTGCCAGTCGGCCAGGCTGCCTTCGGCCACTGAATCCAGCCCGAAGGCGCCGCCGGCATTGTTGATCAGGGCGTCCACTCCCCCGCCGGCCAGGACCTCTTCGGCCAGCCTGGCCACGGAAGCGTCGTCGGTGACGTCGGCCGGCATGGCCACGGCACCCGTCTCGGCGGCGAGCGCCTCCAGCTTGTCCCCGCGGCGGGCCACGGCCACCACGTCCCAGCCGGTGGCACGCAGTGCGCGCACGGCGGCAGCTCCAATGCCGGCACTTGCTCCAGTGACGACGGCCCGCTTCGGTGTGATCTCAGTCATGGGGATACTCTAGCCAGCCTTCGCCGCTTCCCCGTTTTCGTTACGGGCTGGTTCGTGGAGTCAGGGCCAGGTTCGCGAACGGCGGCCCGGGTCCCAGGTTTGGCAGGTGCGCTGCACCAGTTCAACGAAACGGTCCGGGCTGTACAGGACCATTTCGGCCGTGATGCGCAGAGTGACCCATCCACCAGAGGATGAGCAGTTCCAGCGTTGCCTGTCTTTCCGATATTCCGTACGCCCGCTGTGGAAGGCGTAACCGTCAACCTCAAGGATCAGCCATCCATCTATGAGGAAGTCCACGCGCCCGACTCCGGGGAGCAACACTTCCTCCTGAAGGCGGAAACCGGCGGTAAGGAGGTGGAACCGGGCACAGACTTCCAGAGGGGAGCGAGTAGTCCGACGTACGGTGTCGAGCAGCCGCGCAATTCGCCAGTCTCTCGGCCCGGAAAACTCCTGTTTGAGTTTTTCCAACCCCATGGCGTTGGAGACCACAGCGGACTCGGCAATTACCAGGGCTTCCACACTGGGAGGACAGCGGAATGCGTCGCGGATGATCTCCCGCGGCGCTGCTATCAGCCGGTGACCGGAGCGGCGGCCGCGGTGCACCACTGCGTCCGGGAGGGCGAGTGCCCGGTCGCAGCGCAGATGCGTCAGGCTGGCAGGTGCCAGAACCCACCAGTCCAGTAGGGCCGCAGCAGAAACACACGACAGTGTCGCCCCGTTGCGCGCTGCCTCAACTAGGGCCGGCTCGGCACCCTCCAACGCGACGAGGCCCCGGCCCACCCGGTGAATCAGCCCGGCCCGCAGGGCCGCATCCACCTGCCCCTTGGGAAACCCGTTTGTCGTGAGGGTCATTCTCCGGGCCACGCCGTGCCTGGACCTGAGGAATGCCTCGAGTTGCCGCATTTACCCACCCTGGCAGCTGCACTCATCGACTCGGTGGGAAGTAGGCCTTCAGGTGTATGGACGGACTCCCCTGCCCCGTTCCGGTTGGATGTGGAGGGACAGCCGTGAACCCCGGCGGCCTGAGCCTGCCTCATCCTGCCCGTCGTTCCCACACTCTGTGACTGCTGCTACCGCTGGGGTCACAACAGTCACACCCTTACCGAAGCGTGGGCAGTACGGCATCAGCCGCTTCCTCCGGCGCCCGGGCGGCCTGAGCCTGCCTCATCCTGCCCGTCCTTCCCACGCTCTGTGACTGGTGTTACCGGTGAGGTCACAACAGCCACTTCCCTACCGAAGCGTGGGAAGCACGGAGGCCCCGAGTCACGCCCCTCCCCGCGAGGTCCGCCTCTGGCGCCCCTCCCGACTGCCAGGCCGCCCGGCGCCCCGAGCCCCCTACGCTCCCGGGCCGGGCACGGCAAGCAGGTAGTCCCTCAGGATTACTGCCTCGTTCTGCTTCTCATTCCGCGCCCCGTAGAGCAGTACGGTGTCGGGACGGGACCGGCACTCGAGGTCGAAGTCCGCCACCAGTGGATTCTCCGCGAGTTCACCCCGGTACCGGTGCACAAACTCTTCCCAGAGCTCCGGACGGTGACCGAACCACTTGCGCAGGTCCGTGCTGGGCGCGAGGTCCTTCAACCATTCATCCAGCCCGGCTTTCTCCTTGGATATGCCCCGCGGCCAAAGCCGGTCCACCAGCACCCGGAAGCCGCCGTCGGGCGGTTCGTAGATCCGGCGGATCCGCACGTTCCAGGCGGAGGATTCACTGTCAGCGGCCATACCGGGATGCTACTGCCGGGCCGCACCCACCGGACAGTGCCTCAGACCATAGGCCTGCGTGGAAGAATGGAAACCATGGCTGAACATATCCCGGGCACAGACACGCCCGACAACGCACCCAAGACCGTATCCGTTCCCGACAAGCCCGCCCTCGAGGGGCTGGAGTCCAAGCTGAGCCGCCGCTGGCGCGAGGAGGGAACCTACGCGTTTAATCCGGACACCGTCCGGGAGCAGGTCTACTCCATTGACACTCCCCCGCCCACGGCCTCCGGTTCGCTCCACGTGGGACACATGTTCTCCTACACGCAGACCGACGTGATGGCCCGCTACCAGCGGATGACCGGCAAGAACGTGTTCTACCCGATGGGCTGGGACGACAACGGCCTGCCCACCGAGCGCCGCGTGCAGAACTACTACGGCGTGCGCTGCGATCCCACCAAACCGTATGACCCGGACTACCGTCCCCCGGCCAAGGCCGCCAAGAACCAGCGTGACTTCGACGTCGTCTCCCGCCGCAACTTCATCGAGCTGTGCGAGGAACTGGCTGTTGAGGACGAAAAGGTCTTCGAGGACCTCTTCTCCACCCTGGGCCTGTCGGTGGACTGGAACCGCACCTACCGGACCATTGACGACCACTCGCGCGCCGTCAGCCAGCGCGCCTTCCTGGACAACCTGCGTGCCGGCGATGCCTACATGGCCGAGGCCCCTACCCTCTGGGACGTCACCTTCCGCACCGCTGTGGCCCAGGCCGAGCTCGAGGACCGCGAGCAGCCCGGCGCCTACCACCGGGTGAGCTTCCACGCCCCCGACGGCGAGAAGATCTACATCGAAACCACCCGCCCGGAACTGCTGCCGGCCTGCGTGGCCCTGGTGGCACACCCCGACGACGAGCGGTACCAGCGCCTGTTCGGCACCACGGTGAAGTCCCCGCTGTTCGACGTCGAGGTGGAGGTGAAGGCGCATCCGCTGGCCAAGCCGGACAAGGGCTCCGGCATCGCCATGATCTGCACCTTCGGCGACCTGACCGACGTGACCTGGTGGCGTGAGCTGAACCTGCCCACCCGCGCCGTGATCGGCCGCGACGGCCGCATCCTGGCCGACACCCCGGAGTGGATCGCCACCGATACGGCGAAGGAAAACTACGCCGCCATCGCCACCAAGACCGTCTTCAGCGCCAAGGAGGCCGTGGTCGAGATGCTGCGCGAAAGCGGCGACCTCGACGGCGAACCGAAGAAGATCACCCACCCGGTCAACTTCTTCGAGAAGGGCGACAAGCCCCTCGAAGTGGTTACCAGCCGCCAGTGGTACATCCGCAACGGCGGACGCGACGAGGAACGCCGCGAACGCCTGATCGCCCGCGGCAGGGAAATCGACTTCCACCCCGCCTTTATGCGCTCACGCTACGAGAACTGGATCGAGGGCCTGAACGGCGACTGGCTGGTCTCCCGCCAGCGCTTCTTCGGCGTTCCCGTCCCGGTCTGGTACCCGCTGGATGCCTCGGGCAACCCGGACTATGACAACCCCGTCCTGCCCGACAGCGCCTCCCTGCCCGTGGATCCGGCCGCCGAACCGGCTCCGGGCTACACGGAAGAGCAGCGCAACCAGCCGGGCGGCTTCATCGGCGACGCCGATGTGCTCGATACCTGGGCCACGTCCTCGCTGACCCCGCAGATCGTGGGCGGCTGGAGCGTGGAGGAAGACCTCTTTGCCAAGGTCTTCCCGTTCGACCTGCGCCCGCAGGGCCACGACATCATCCGGACCTGGCTCTTTTCCTCCGTGGTGCGCGCGGACGCCCTGAACGCCGCCGCCCCGTGGAAGCATGCCGCCATCTCCGGCTGGATCCTGGACCCGGACCGGAAGAAGATGTCCAAGTCCAAGGGCAACGTGGTGGTCCCCACCGATGTCCTCAACGAGTACGGCTCCGACGCCGTGCGCTACTGGGCTGCCTCGGCCAAGCTGGGCGCGGACACCGCCTACGAGATTGCGCAGATGAAGATCGGCCGCCGGCTGGCCATCAAGCTGCTCAATGCCTCCAAGTTCGTGCTGAACCTGGGCGCCACGGAGAAGAACGTGGCGCTGGACGACGCGTCGGTCATCACCAACGCCCTGGACCTGTCCCTGCTGGCGCAGCTGGCCGACGTCGTCAACGCCGCCACCAGTGCCTTTGAGCGCTATGACTACGCCAAGGCGCTGCAGCTGACCGAGTCCTTCTTCTGGTCCTTCACGGATGACTATGTGGAGCTGATCAAGGACCGCGCGTACGGCGCCGCAGGTGACGCCGAGCAGGCATCGGTCCTGGCCACCCTGGCCACCACGCTGGATGCCCTGCTGCGGCTCTTCGCCCCGTTCCTGCCCTTCGCCACCGAAGAGGTCTGGGGCTGGTGGCGTGCCGGTTCCGTGCACCGTGCGCCCTGGCCGAACGTGGACGGTCTGTCCGCCGCGGTGGCCGACGCCGATGCCGGGATCCTCGGCACCGTTGCCGCCGCCCTGGGCGGGATCCGCAAGGCGAAGTCCGAGGCCAAGGTCAAGCAGCGCACCGAGGTCCTCAAGGCCACGGTCACCGCTGCGGAGGGCGCTGTGGCCCGGCTGCGTGCAGGGCAGGCCGACCTGAAGGCCGCCGGTAACGTGCGTGAGCTGAACCTGTCCGTCGGCGAGGGCGAACTGGCCGTCTCCGACGTTGAACTCGCACCGCCTGCCGAATAAGCAGGTGAGCAAAAAGGCCCGCCCGGGTGATCCGGGCGGGCCTTTTGCGTGCTCCCGGCATCCTCCGGGACATCCGGAGGGCAGCCAGAAAGCTTCAGTCGAAGCGGGGGCTTTCGGTGCGGCTGCGCTTGAGTTCGAAGAAGGCGGGGTTGGAAGCCAGCATCACGGCGCCGTCGAACATGGCGCCGGCCTCCTCGCCGCGCGGGATGCGGGTCAGCACCGGGCCGAAGAACGCGGTGCCGTTGAAGGCCACCACGGGGGTGCCGACGTCGTCGCCCACCTTCTCGATGCCCTCCTTGTGGGAGGCACGCAGCTGCGCATCGTATTCGTCGGTATCGGCGAAACGGGCCAGTTCGGCGGGCAGGCCCACCTCGGCCAGCGATTCGCGGATTACGGCCGGGAAGTCATCGTTGCCGCCCACATGGATGCGGATGCCCATGGCGTCGTACAGCTTCTTGATGTACTCCGTACCGTGCAGTTCGGAGGCGGCGATGATGACCCGGACCGGACCCCAGGCCAGGTCCATCCGCTTCCGGTAGTCCTCGGGAAGGTCGCGGCCCTCATTCAGGACCGCCAGGCTCATAACGTGCCAGTTGGTGCGCACGTCGCGCACCTGCTCCACCTCGCCCATCCAGCGCGACGTGACCCACGCGAACGGACACATCGGATCGAACCAGAAATCGGCAGTGGACGCGGAAACGTCTGCACTCATGGGAATCTCCTTCAATGGTCGAAGACGGCGCAGTCCGCCGCGGTCAGTACCGGGTGCAACCGCCCCTTAGGCTGATTTGTTCCGCCGCTTGGTGGCCACCGCATGGGAGATCAGCGTGGGTTCGGCCTTGTTCTCCACCGTGTCCGCCGTGATGACCACGGTGGCGACGTCGTCGCGGCTGGGCAGGTCGAACATGACCGGCAGCAGGACTTCCTCGAGGATGGCGCGCAGGCCGCGCGCGCCGGTGCCGCGGGCCAGGGCCTGGTCCGCGATCGCGTCCAGCGCGCCCTGCTCGAAGGTCAGTTCAACGCCGTCGAGCTGGAACATTTTCTGGAACTGCTTGACCAGGGCGTTCTTCGGTTCGGTGAGGATCCGGATCAGCGCGGTGCGGTCCAGGTTGGAAACCGTGGTGATGACGGGCAGGCGGCCGATGAATTCGGGGATGAGTCCGAACTTCAGCAGGTCTTCGGGCATGACCTCGGCGTAGGAGTCGGTACCCTTGGCCGTTTCGTTCAAAGGTGCACCGAAGCCGATGCCCTTGCGTCCGGAGCGGGATCCGATGATCTCTTCCAAGCCGGCAAAGGCGCCGGCAACGATGAAGAGCACGTTGGTGGTGTCGATCTGGATAAATTCCTGGTGCGGGTGCTTGCGGCCGCCCTGCGGTGGCACGGAGGCCACCGTTCCTTCCAGGATCTTCAGCAGCGCCTGCTGGACACCTTCGCCGGATACGTCACGGGTGATCGACGGGTTCTCGCTCTTGCGCGAAATCTTGTCGATCTCATCGATATAGATGATGCCCTGCTCGGCCTTCTTCACGTCGTAGTCGGCGGCCTGGATGAGCTTGAGCAGGATGTTCTCCACGTCTTCGCCCACGTAGCCGGCCTCGGTCAGCGCGGTGGCATCGGCGACGGCGAAGGGAACGTTCAGCCGGCGGGCCAGGGTCTGCGCCAGGTAGGTCTTGCCGCAGCCGGTGGGGCCGATCAGGAGAATGTTGGACTTGCCGATTTCGACGTCGTCGCCGGCAACGGCATCCGAGAGGTTCCCGGTGCTGCGGGTGGCGTGTCCGGACTGGATGCGCTTGTAGTGGTTGTAGACCGCGACGGCGAGGGAGCGTTTGGCCGGCTCCTGGCCGATCACGTACTCCTGCAGCGCGTCGAAGATTTCCCGCGGCTTGGGCAGCTCGAAGGTGCCCAGGTCAGCGACCTCGGAAAGTTCCTCTTCGATGATCTCGTTGCAGAGATCGATGCATTCGTCGCAGATGTACACGCCGGGGCCGGCAATGAGTTTGCGCACCTGCTTCTGGCTCTTTCCGCAGAAAGAGCACTTGAGCAGATCCGTGCTCTCACCAATGCGAGCCATAGTTCAGTCCCCTTAGATGGTCCTTCAAAAAGCGGTTACGCAGCTCAAGCCAGCCAACCATGTTCCACTCTAGGACACTTGGAGGAGCTATTCAGCAACCAAGCGGCCCGTGGTGCGAAATTACGCACCACGGGCCGCCCGGTTCCGGCTTACATCTTGTTGATGGCCGGCGTCTTGATCTTGCGTGAATCCAGTACCTGGTCAATCAGCCCGTATTCCAGGGCGGCATCTGCGGTCAGGATCTTGTCCCGCTCGATGTCGGTGTTGACCTGCTCGGAGGTGCGGTTGGAGTGCAGCGCCAGCGTGTCTTCCAGCCAGGTGCGCATCCGCATGACCTCGGCGGCCTGGATTTCCAGGTCGGAGGCCTGCCCGCCCTGTCCGCCGGACAGTGAGGGCTGGTGGATCAGCACGCGGGCGTTGGGCAGCGCGAGGCGCTTTCCCGGGGTGCCCGCGGCCAGCAGCACGGCGGCGGCGCTGGCTGCCTGGCCCAGGCAGACCGTCTGGATTTCCGGACGGATGTACTGCATGGTGTCGTAGATGGCCGTCATGGCCGTGAACGAACCGCCGGGCGAGTTGATGTACAGGGTGATGTCGCGGTCCGGGTCCGTGGACTCAAGGACCAGCAGCTGGGCCATGATGTCATCGGCGGACGCATCGTCAACCTGGACGCCCAGGAAGATAATGCGGTCCTCGAACAGCTTGGTGTAGGGATCCTGGCGCTTGAAGCCGTAGGGCGTCCGCTCTTCGAACTGCGGCAGGACGTAGCGGCTGGTGGGCATCTGCGGTGCTGCGGCGGAGCCGGCGGTGCCGAAGTTATGGTTCATGAATTACTCCTGAAGTCTGCAAATGGAGGGGTGGCAGTCCGCGGACCCTAGTCCTCGTCCTTGCCCTCTGCCTGGTCCTGGTTGGTTCCGCCGCCGCCGGTTACGCCGCCGGCATGGGCGGAGATCTTGTCGAAGAAGCCGTATTCCAGGGCCTCCTGCGCGGTGAACCACTTGTCTCGGTCGTTGTCCCGGAGGATCGTCTCGACGCTCTGGCCGGTCTGTTCCGCGGTCAGTTCCGCCATCACGCGCTTCATGTTCAGGATCAGTTCGGCCTGGATCTTGATGTCGGAGGCCGTGCCGCCGATACCGCCGGAGGGCTGGTGCATGAGGATGCGGGCGTGCGGGGTGGCGTAGCGCTTGCCCTTGGTGCCGGAGGACAGCAGGAACTGGCCCATGGAGGCAGCCAGGCCGGTAGCCACGGTCACCACGTCGTTCGGGATGAACTGCATGGTGTCGTAGATCGCCATGCCGGCCGTCACCGAACCGCCGGGAGAGTTGATGTAAAGGTAGATGTCCTTCTCAGGGTCTTCCGCTGACAGCAGCAGAAGCTGGGAGCAGATCGCGTTGGCATTCTCGTCCCGGACTTCCGAGCCCAACCAGATGATCCGCTCTTTGAGCAGGCGGTTGTAGATGTAGTCGTCCCGGCCGGCCGGGTCCACCGTTGCCATAGTGGGTGTGTTCGGTGCAGTTGCCATACTGAGTGACCTCTCGCTCTGGCAGGAACCAGGTGCTGGCCGTGCCAGCTGCTCCTGCCGTTTGTCTCTTCTAGGACACTAGCCTGTCCCGGCCCGGCTCTGCTGCCGTTTCGCAGGCTGTTCGCTGACGGCGCACGATGTGCGTCACAGCCGGGTGTGGGCCCCGCGACGGCCGCCGCCGGGGCTTAAACAACCGCGCCGCCGCCCTTTCGGACGGCGGCGCGGACGGTTCCGTGGAACCGGAAAGGCTAGGCCTTGTCTTCGTTCTGCTGCGCTTCGACTGCCTCGACGGGAGCTTCCTCACCGGCGGGACGGACGAATTCACTCAGGTCGATCTCGGCACCGGTGGTATCGGTGACCTTGGCGAGCTCCAGGACCTTGGCGAGGGCCTTGCGGCGGCGTACTTCGCCAACCATCATCGGAACCTGGCCGCTCTGGTCGATCAGCTGCGCGAACTGGTTCGGATCCATGCCGTACTGGCTGGCGCTGGAGACGATGTAGTCAATCAGTTCGTTCTGGTTGACGCCGATTTCTTCCTTCTCCGCCACGGCGTCAAGGATGATTTCGTTCTTGAAGGCAGCCTCGGTGTTGGCGCGGACCTCGGCGCGGTGCTCTTCGGTGTCGTGGTCGGCACCGGAGGCCTGGGCGCTCTCGGAGTTGAAGTGCTGCTCGATCTGCTCTTCGATGACGGATTCCGGGACCGGAACCTCAACGAGTTCCAGCAGCTTCTCCAGCACCTTGTCGCGGGCTTCGACGCCCTGCTCCATCAGCTTGGACTCGGCGGCACGCTTGGTGAGGTCCTCGCGGAGTTCACCGATGGTGTCGAACTCGCTGGCCAGCTGGGCGAAGTCGTCATTGGCCTCGGGAAGCTCGCGCTCCTTGACGGCCTTGACCGTAACGGTGACCTCGGCGTCGGCGCCTGCATGCTCGCCGCCGGCCAGCTTCGTGTTGAAGGTGGCGGATTCGCCGCTGCTCAGGCTCGTAACGGCCTCGTCCATGCCCTCGAGCATGGTGCCGGCGCCTACCTGGTAGGACAGGTCAGCGGCGGAGTCGACCTCTTCACCGTTGACCTTGGCAACCAGGTCCATGGTCAGGAAGTCGTCGGCCACGGCGGGGCGGTCAACGGGCTTCAGCGTGCCGAAGCGGCTGCGCAGCTCGTCCAGCGCCTTGTCGACGTCGGCGTCGGAGGCTTCGGCGGGCTCAACGGTGACCTCGAGGCCGGCGTAGTCGGGCAGTTCGATTTCCGGGCGGATGTCCAGTTCGACGGTGAAGACCAGCTGGCCCTCGTCGGAAGCGGGGTCCGGAACTTCGGTGATTTCAACCTCGGGACGGCTCAGGGGGCTGATGCCGGTCTCCTGGACGGCTTCAGCGTAGAAGCCGTTCAGTCCGTCGTTGATGGCCGTCTCGAGGACGTAGCCGCGGCCTACGCGCTGGTCGATGATGCGGTTGGGAACCTTGCCCTTGCGGAAGCCCGGGACCTGCACCTGGGTGGCGATGGTCTTGTAGGCCTCGTCGATGCTCGGCTTCAGTTCCTCGAACGGAACTTCAACGTTGAGCTTTACCCGCGTGGGTGTGAGGTTTTCTACAGCGCTCTTCACAGCGTAAGTTCTCCTGAGGGTTCTGGGGGTGGTCTGCACCATGGTTATACAGAGTCGGGGTGACAGGATTTGAACCTGCGACTTCCTGCTCCCAAAGCAGGCGCTCTTCCAAGCTGAGCTACACCCCGTCAGTGCACCTGACAGCCTACCTGCCCTGAAGCGGGTATGACGAATTCCGCTGCCGCCGGTGGCGCTCCGGCCCGGCAGGCGACACGCTCAGCTGCCTCGCCGGGGCCCGGTCCCGCACCGATTACTCACGGCCGGTTTTCCCGTGCTAAGGTAAAACCTGCCTTACGGCGCCGGGGATGTAGCTCAATGGTAGAGCCTCAGTCTTCCAAACTGATTACGCGGGTTCGATTCCCGTCATCCCCTCCACTTTAGAAGGGCCTTTCGCACAGCGAAAGGCCCTTCTTGTTTATCTGCCTGTTGTCCGCCCGGGATGGTCCGGGCGGAGCGGAACTACTCCGCCTGGCAGACGGGGCACCAATACAGTTTCCGGGCCCCCATTTCCGTACCGGCCACCGGTGTCCCGCACCGGCGGCACGGCTCACCCGTGCGTTTATAGACGTAGTGCGCCTCGCTCACGGGGACAGGTTCGGTGCGGTCCCGTCGGTCCCCCGGTTCCGTGGTGATGATCCGCCCCTGCCGCACGCCGTCGCGCATCAGGACAACGACGTCGGCCCACAGGTCCTGCGCCTCCGCCTCGGAGAGGCTGCGGCCCAGGCGCCAGGGGGACAGCCGGCAGCGGAAAAGCACTTCGGCCCGGTATACGTTGCCCACCCCGGCAAGGACTTCCTGGTTCATCAGCAGCAGTCCCACGGGGGAACCCTTGCTGCGTACCCGCCGGATGAATTCGGCCGCAGCGCCGGGCTCAGCGGCGTCCGGATCCAGCGGATCCGGACCGAGCCGGGCCAGAACCGCGCTGCGTTCGGCGCCGGTCACCACCTCGCACGCCGTGGGGCCGCGCAGATCCGCCCAGCCGTGCGCGGAAACCAGCCGTACCCGCACCGCACCCTTGGGTTCGGGCGGGCCCGCGTAGCCGGCGCCGTCGTCGTCTGCGGCCAGTTCCCGCTCCCCTACCCGCCGTGGGGCGCCGATGCTGGACGCGCCGGCGAATGTCTCGTCGCCGCCGAAGTCGAATGCCCCGTACAGGCCCAGGTGGATGCGCAGGTACAGATCATTGTCGAACCGCAGGAACAGTTGCTTTCCATGCGCCTCTGCCGCTTCCAGCACGTGCCCGTCCAGGCGGGCCGCGCCTGCGGCGAAGCGCCCCTGCGGGCTGCTGACATGCAGGCGTTCGCCGGCGAACGCGGAAGAGAACTGCCGGGCCAGCCGGTGGATGGAATGCCCTTCGGGCATCAGGCAGGCGAACCGGTCGCTTCGTAGCGCGCAATCTGCCCGATTCGGCGGACGTGGCGCTCATCCCCGCTGAAAGGCTCCTCGAGGAAGGCATCGATGAGCTGCGCCGCTTCATCGACCGAATGCTGGCGGCCGCCGACGGCCACGACGTTGGCGTCATTATGCTGCCGGGCCAGGCGTGCGGTGTCCAGGTTCCAGGCCAGGGCCGCGCGGATGCCGCGCACCTTGTTGGCGGCGATCTGCTCCCCGTTGCCGGAACCGCCCAGGACGATGCCCAGCGCGTCAACGCCTGCCTGCTGGTCATCAGCAACCGCCTGCGCCGCATTGATGCAGAACGCAGGGTAGTCGTCATTTGCGTCGTATTCGCGGGGCCCGTGGTCCACCACGTCGTAGCCCTTGTCCCGAAGGTGTCCGATCAGATGGGAACTCAGTTCCATGCCCGCGTGGTCGGTTGCAATATGGACGCGCATTGTCGGTAAGTCCGTTCGCTGGTGGGGTCAGATGACCTTTCAAGCGTAACTTCAGGCGGCTGAGGGCTTGCAAATTCATGAAATCATACAAAGGCCCTTACCTTGGAGCTGCTCCTGCCGATAGCCCAAGTAGGACTATTTCGCCAACGGCATATCTGCTGGTCCGGTTCTATTGGATGCGGATGTTGCCGTCAGCAGCGTCTGTTTGCGCCCCTCAGGTCTCGCTCTACAAGGATTACCCATTGAAAAGTGCAAAACTGGCCGTTCTGGCCCTGCTCGCTGCGTCGTTGACTGCCGGGAGCCTTCCCGCCCAGGGAACGGGGGAACTGCCGACGCTGGAAGCTACTCCTGCGCCGGCATCGGAATCCCCGGGTGGAACGGATCCGGCCACGGCTCCGATGGAGACCCAGCAGCTTCCCACGGTCACGCCGGGCGCTGCTGAGTCCCCGGCAACGGCACCGGACGTTGTGCCGGTTCCGGAGCCGGTTCCTGATCCCGCAGGCGGGGACGATCATTCGCAGGACCTTGGTTTCGATCCGGTGGTGGGAGGCGGCTTCCCGGTTCCCGGACCGGACACCCCGATGGTCACGGACCCTGACGGCACCGTCAGGTCCGCAGTGGAGACGGACATTTCCGCCATGCACGACCACGGGGCGGCAACCTACAGTTCGCGCAGCGGCGGCGCTTCCACAGCCGGTGGCGCGGCAGCCCGTAACGGCACCATCCAGGTGACACTGGTGTACGCAACCCTGACCGATATCCGCAGCGGTGTGGACCAGGACGCGGCATGGCACTCGGTGCTGGCTGCCGACACCTACTGGCGCAATGCCTCCAACAACCGGCTCGGCATCAACATCGCCAGCGCGTACAGCATCAACAGCAACGCGAACTCAGGCATGGATTACGGCGTGATGATGAACCAGCTCAAGAAGGACATTGGCTGGCGGGACACCGCCTACACCGCCTTGGTGGTTTACGTTCCCGCGGCGGACCTGCGCAGCGGCGGGTACGGCGGCATCCTCGGCGGCGGCTGGACCACCAATAACGGCACCGGAGGCACAGTGGTCATGCCGCGTCCGTCCAACTTCTCCAAGAACGTGGTGACGCACGAATTGGGCCACGTCCTGGGACTCCTGCACGCCAACAGCCTCAAGTGCGACAACGGACGCTCCGACATTTGGATCAGCGGCGGCCGGTGGGCGGATGGGCAGTGCACCTCGCGCGAGTACGGTGACACATCGGACCTGATGGGCTACGCCCAGTACAGCCTGCCGATGATCAACTCCTACTTCTGGGACTCCGGGGCTTTCGGACGCGGCGACGAAATCTATAACGCCGGCACGCCCGGCCAATCCGCTACCTACATCCTCAGACCCTGGGCAGGCACCGCATCCAATAGGGCGGTGAAGTTCCGGGACACCTCCGGAGAGACTTATTATCTGGAGCTCCGTCTCCCCGTTGGCAACGACTCCTCCACGGCCGTCGGAGGAAACCGCGGAGTCAAGATTGTCAAGGCCGACCTTGCCAACAACTGGGCGGTCAATTCCCTGGTCATCGCACCGAATACCCGCGATTTCGCCGGTTACACCAACGCGAACAGCACCTGGCAGGCAGGACAGACCTTCGTTGCCCATACCGGCACCACGGTAAAGATCAACTGGATCGACAACCAGTCAGCATCGGTCACCGTCAGCGGAGGAGCAACTGCACGGGCCCTGGCTCCCATCCAGGAAATGCGGGCGGCCCACCCGGAACTCGGCAGCGCAACGTCCGAGGTCACCGGCGGTCTGCGCAACGGCGGCGCCTACCAGAACTTCCAGAACGGGGTCATCCTCTGGTCGGATGCCACCGGGGCGCGTATCTCCTTCGGGGGCATCCGCAGCTTCTATGGCACGGTTGGGTACCAGGACGGGTTCCTCGGGTATCCGACCAGCAACGAGTACAACGTGGCCGGCGGAGCCGCACAGGATTTCCAGGGCGGCCGGATCATTTGGTCCGCCCAGACAGGGGCGAGCTTCGTCCTTGGGGCCATCGGCGGCGCCTACATGAACAAGGGAGGCCCGGCAGGCCCGCTGGGGTTCCCGGTCGGCAACGAGTGGTCCCTCGGGTACCGCGGCGGAGTGGTCCAAGCCTTCCAAAACGGTGCCATTTACTGGACGCCCGCCACCGGTGCGCACATCATCGGCGGCGCCGTGCAGTCCTACTACGGCACCCAGGGCTACGAAATCGGGTTCCTGGGATACCCGACTTCCGACGAAATCTCCGGCGGGGGAGGTGTGATCCAAACCTTCGAAGGCGGAGCCATCACGTGGTCTCCCACCGCTGGCGCGCAGCATCTCTACAAGGGGATGGCCGCCTCCTATATGAATAGCGGGGGCCCCGCGGGTTCCCTGGGCTTCCCAATTGCGCAGGAGAAGGGACTCACGACCCGCGCCGGTGCCATGCAGGAATTCCAGAACGGTGCCCTGTACTGGTCGGCTGCAACCGGTGGAGCTCCGGTATTGAATGGTCCGGTACGTGATGCCTACAAGGCCAAGGGAGGCGAAGCCGGGTTCCTGGGCTACCCCTTGGGGGCTACCGCCAAGGTAGGGAACGGCTCCACCCAGGCCTTCCAAGGCGGACGCATAACGTGGACCGGTTCCGCAGGAGTGCGGGTGGTCTACGCCGGTATGGAGGGCGGGTACTCCCGCCTCGGAGGACCCGCCGGGTCCCTTGGTTTCCCGGTTGGGGACGAAACCGCGGCTGCAAACGGCGGTGTGGTCCAGGCCTTCGAAAAAGGCTACCTGTACTGGTCCGCTGCGACCGGGAGTTACGGCGTCATGTCGGGCGCGACACTGGATGCCTACCGCAAGGCGGGAGCGGAGAAGGGACTGGGGTACCCCACTGGAAACCCGGTGGCTGTAGCCGGTGGAACCATCCAGCCTTTCGAACGGGGACGCATGGCCTGGTCTGCTTCCACCGGCGCCCGGCTGCTCTTCGGCGCCATCGACGCCACCTATGCTGCCGCCAACGGCCCCGCCGGACCCTACGGCTTCCCTACCGGGGAGGAAACCGCCCTGCCCACCGGCTCCGGTGCTGCCCAGGAATTCCAGTACGGCACCATGTACTGGTCACCGGCAACCGGCGCCCGGTTCGTGGGTGGAGCCGTAAAGGTTACCTACAGCCAGCAGAATAGCGAAAAGGGCTTCCTGGGCTACCCGGTCACCAATGAGCAGGGAACCGCCGGCGGCGTCATACAGGACTTCCAAGGAGGCTCCGTCCTGTGGTCGCCGGCCACCGGCAGCTACGCCGTATACGGCGCCGTCCGGGCCGGTTATCTCGGCGCAGGCGGACCGGCAGGCGGCCTGGGCTTCCCGGTCGGCCCCGAACGGTCCACCGGCTCAAACCAGTCCGCACAGGAATTCCAGCGCGGAACCGTCTTCTGGTCGGCCGCGGGCGGAAGCAGAGTCGCGTGGAAATAGAAAACACGTAAGAACAGGTAAGAAGCAGTATTGGAACGGCGGATTGCGGCAACGCAATCCGCCGTTCTGCGCTTGGCAGATTGCTTAGCAATGAGATGATGATCCAGAAGATCAACAGTGTCCGGCCAATCTCGCGCTATATGCCGAAATAACCGGCCTCCTTTTCCGTTCGAAAGGCCTTACCTTGCCAGGTATGAATCTCACGCGGTCCGAAGCCCGTGAACGTGCAGAACTCCTCAGTGTCGAGTCCTACGACGTCAATCTCGATCTGACCCGTGGGGATGAGGTGTTCGGAAGTACCACCGTTGTCCGGTTCAGTGCCCGCGCCGGAGCCTCGACCTTCATCGATGCAGTCACGGACACCGTCCGCCGCGTCACCCTCAACGGAGTGGACCTGGATCCGGCCGAGGTGTCCGACGGCGTCCGCATCCAGCTGCCGCACCTTGCCGAGTCCAACGAACTGGTGGTGGACGCGGATGCACGGTACATGAACACCGGCGAAGGCCTGCACCGCTTCGTGGACCCCGTGGACAACGAGGTCTACCTCTACTCGCAGTTCGAGGTACCGGATTCGCGCCGGATGTTCGCCGTGTTCGAGCAGCCGGACCTGAAAGCAAGCTTCCGGTTCACCATCACCGCGCCGTCGCACTGGGACGTCATCTCCAACTCCCCCACCCCCGAGCCCGTTGCCGCCGGTGACCTCACCGCCCCCAGCAAGAGCTCCACGTGGTCCTTCGAGCCGACGCCGCGGATCTCCTCCTACATCACCGCGCTGATCGCCGGACCGTACCAGTCCGTCCGCAGCGAGCTGACCAGCTCCGACGGCCGGAGCATTCCGCTGGGCGTTTTCGCCCGACGCTCCCTGATGCAGTTCATGGACGCCGAGAACATCTTCGAACTCACCCGGCAGGGCTTCGCCTTCTACGAAGAGCAGTTCGGCACGCCGTACCCCTTCGAGAAGTACGACCAGCTGTTTGTGCCCGAGTTCAACGCCGGGGCCATGGAGAACGCCGGTGCAGTGACTTTCCTGGAGAGCTACGTTTTCCGTTCCCGGGTGACCGAGGCCACCGTGGAACGCCGTGCCGTCACCGTCCTGCACGAACTGGCGCACATGTGGTTCGGCGACCTGGTCACCATGCGCTGGTGGAACGACCTCTGGCTGAACGAATCCTTCGCCGAGTTCATGTCCACCCTCGCCGCGGCCGAGGCCACCGAGTTCAAGCAGGCCTGGACCACCTTCGCCTCCTTGGAGAAGGCCTGGGCGTACCGCCAGGACCAGCTGCCGACCACACACCCCATCGTGGCCGAAATCCGCGACCTGGAAGACGTCCAGGTCAACTTCGACGGCATCACCTACGCCAAGGGCGCCTCCGTGCTCAAGCAGCTGGTGGCCTGGGTCGGGCAGGACAAATTCATGGCCGGCGTCCGGGAATACTTCGGCAAGCATGCCTGGCAGAACACCGAACTGGCTGACCTCCTGTCCGAGCTGGAAGCCGCCAGCGGACGGGACCTGTCGGATTGGTCCGCCAAGTGGCTGGAAACCGCCGGAGTCAACACCCTGCGTCCGGACTTCGAGACGGACGAGGACGGCACCATTACCTCCTTTGCGGTGCTGCAGAGTGCCATCGAGGAGTACCCGGTGCTGCGCCCGCACCGGCTCGCCATTGGTTTCTACAATCCGGACGAAGACGGCAAGCTGCAGCGCACCCACCGTGTAGAGCTGGACGTCGACGGCGAACGCACCGAGGTCCCCGAGCTCATCGGCCAGCCCCGCCCGGCGCTGCTGCTGCTCAACGACGACGACCTCGCCTACGCGAAGATCCGCCTCGACGATGTCTCGCAGCACACCGCCACCCGGAGCCTGCGCAACATCGCCGATTCCCTGCCCCGGACCCTGGTCTGGGCTGCAGCCTGGGACGCAGCGCGCGACGCGGAAATCCCGGCCCGCAACTACGTGGAACTGGTCCTGCAGAACATCGCATCCGAGTCCGATTCCACCGTGGTCCAGGTGCTCCTGCGGCAGCTGGCCACCACACTGGCGTTCTATGTCACGCCGGAGGACCGCGAGCCCATGACCGTGGCCGCCGCCGAAAGCCTGTGGGAACTGGCCTCGGCCGCGGAACCGGCCTCGGATTCACAGCTGCAGTTCGTCAAGGCCTTCGCCGCCCACGCCTCCTCTGCCGAACATCTGGATGCCTTGGCCGGCCTGCTGGACGGCAGCGAATCGCTTGAAGGACTCTCGATCGACGCGGACCTGCGCTGGGAACTGCTGACCGGCCTGGTGGCCGGCGGCCGGATGGGCGAGGCGGAGATCGCCGCCGAACTTGAGCGCGACGCCACGGCCACCGGTGCCCTGGCTGCGGCCATGGCCCGCGCCGCCATCCCCACTGCGGAGGCCAAGGCAGCCGCATGGGAGGCGATCGTGGAGCGCTCCGACATGCCCAATGCGGCCCAGCGATCCGCCATTGCCGGATTCATGCGGGTGCACAACACGGACCTGCTGGAACCGTATGCGCAGAAGTACTTCGATTCAATCCGCGATGTGTGGGCCACCCGCACCCATGAGATCGGGCAGCAGATCGCCGTCGGCCTCTACCCTGCCCGCCTCGCCCGCCAGGACACGGTGGACCGCACCGATGCATTCCTGGCCGAATTGGGCGACGACGCACCCTCGCTGCGCCGGCTGGTGCTGGAGAACCGCGACGGAGTGGTGCGTGCCCTGAAGGCGCAGGCAGCGGACCACTAGCCGTTCGCCGCGGTTTCCCCTCCCCCCGGGCGGGCGCACGGTACCTTGGAGAACGTGAATCTCTCCGAACACCGCTACACGCTCAGCTTGGAATGGACGGGAAACCGCGGCGAGGGTACCGCCCGGTACCGCGGCTACGGCCGCGACCACGTAATCCGGGCGGCGGGGCTCCCGGACCTGCCCGGCACCGCCGACCCCACCTTCCACGGTGACCGGGACCGGTGGAACCCCGAGCAGCTGCTCCTGGCCGCCCTGGCCCAGTGCCACATGCTCTCCTACCTCCACGTTGCCGTCCGGAACGGCGTCCGCGTGCTGGCCTATGAGGATTCCCCCGAGGGGACGCTGCGCCTGAACCGGGACGGCAGCGGTGAGTTCACCGGCGTCGTCCTCCGGCCCAGGGTCACCCTGGATCCGTCCACCGGGCCGGACAGCATCGCCCTGGCCCGCGGACCGATGCACAAGGACGCCAACCGGCTGTGCTTTATTGCCCGGAGCGTGAATTTTCCCGTGGAGCACCAGCCACTGACGGTGCCTGCAGCCTGACCGCAGACGCCCGGTCGGCAGGTCCGGGTAGCCTTAACCGGATACGTCCCCGTCCCGCTAAAACCTAAGGATGAACAGCTACCCGTGCTTCCCGCTTCCGAAATAGACCTTTCCTCCGTGACCGTTGACGAGTTCGACTGGTCCGGCCTGATTGAGGCCGCCGTCATTATCGTGGCCGCCTCCGCCGTGTGGTTCCTGGCCCGTTTCCTCATCAACCGCCTCGTGGCCCGCGCACAGAAGGGCTACTCGCTCTTCAGCGCGACCAAGCTCAAATGGGCGCAGCCGGTGATGCGGAACCTGGACAAGAAGCGCCGCGCCCAGCGGGCGGACACCATCGGCGCGCTGCTGCGCAGTGCCGTCAACGTATCCATCTGGACCGTGGCGATCATCATGGTCCTCGATGCCGTGGGCATCAACATCGCTCCGCTGCTTGCCAGTGTCGGCATTGTCGGCATCGCCCTTGGTTTCGGCGCGCGCGAACTGATCCGGGACGCGCTGGCCGGTTTCTTCATCACCATCGAGGACCAGTACGGCATCGGCGACGTGATCGAAGTGGGTGACACCACCGGCACGGTCCAGTCCGTCGGGATCCGCATCACCCGGATCACCGACGAACGCGGGGTGGTCTGGTACATCCGCAACGGCGAACTCGCCAAGGTCGGCAACCGCTCCCAGGGCACCTACATCGGCGATCCGCAGGACAACGCCGGCGAACCCGCCGAGCCGGCCAAGGCCGACGCACTCAACGACGGAATGTCCAAAAATGACTGATCCGGATCCCCGGCCGGCATCCCCCGGCTTTTCCCTTCCGCTGCAGCCTGTACAGCAGCCGTTTTCCCCTCCGCAGGACAACTTCTACGAAGCCGTGGGCGGGCACGCGACCTTCGTGAAGCTGGTGGACGTGTTCTACGAGGGGGTCGCGGAAGATCCGCTGATGCGGCCCATGTACCCCGAAGAAGACCTCGGGCCTGCCAAGGAACGGCTGCTCCTGTTTTTGGAGCAGTACTGGGGCGGTCCCAAGACCTACGGCGAGCAGCGCGGACACCCGCGGCTGCGGATGCGGCACATGCCGTTCCTGGTCACGCCTGCGGCACGGGACGCCTGGCTGCGGCACATGCGCGCCGCCGTCGACGCCGTGGAACTCTCGCCCCTGCATGAGGGCATCCTCTGGGACTACCTGGAGCGCGCCGCCCACTCCATGGTCAACTCCGCTTAGCCGCCCTTACAGGATCGCCGGTGAGCGGGTCAGCACGTGGCCGAGCGGAGTGCTCAGCCGCTGCCACCGGCCGTTGCTGAACAGTGCGGCATCCGCCGCGTCCGAACCCGCCGGGGGCAGGAAACCCAGGGAGAGTGCGGCGAACGCTGCGGCGGCAGGGACCGGCACGGCTGTGCCGCCCATCGGCCGGGACCACACCTGCGCGCGGGCGCTGTGCACGACGGCGGCTCCCGGGCTGTCCGGCAGCATGGCCGCCACCTCCCGGATCCCCCGGTGGGCCGCCTGTTCGAGCAGTTGTACCGGGATCCGGCCCGCGGGCTGCCACCCGGAGCGCGGCGCGGTAATGCCCGCCCAGGTTTCGCGCACGGTCATCGGCGGCACCGGCACCGCGGTGTCCGATCCGCCCATCCGTGCCAGCCGGTCCGCCACGGCGGCCAGCTGGACCGTGGCATCGACGTCGGCGGGCGCTGCCAGCGGCATGGTGCGCAGGCCCAGTACGGTGGGGGTGTCTTCGCCCAGGATCCGCGGCCGCAGGAGGCACACGTAGGCCGCAAGCACACCGCCCACCGCCTGGAGGCGGATCGCGCCGTCGTCGGCTGCGCGTGCCCGGACCACGAAGTTACGGAAGTCCGCGGTGACCTGGGGATCGGCAAGAATCAATTCTGTATCCATGTCCCTGCCCTCAGCCCCTGTCTCCGGCGGCAGCGGCGGCGCGGAACGGAACCGGCTTCCCAAGCCAGCCCGTCAGGACCCGGCGCTGGTCCGGCGTGTGCGGGGCAGGACGGCCGGTGGCGGCGTCCACCTGCACCATGGCGGCTTCGGCATAGGCATAGACCTCTGCGCGGTTTTCGTCGGCCAGGCAGAAGCCATAGGACAGGCTGGTGGTACCGATGCGGGTCACCCAGACATCCACCCAGACCGGTCCCCTGCTGTGCAGCAGGGGGGCGCGGTACTCGATCTCCTGGCGTGCCACGTACGCTGCCATCCCGTCTCCGGAAAGGTCGCGGTAACTGCCCGCTCCGTCGCTGAGCGGAAGCAGTCCCAGCTGGACGCGTGCTTCCTCCAGGAACTGGACGAACTTGACGTTGTTGATGTGGCCGTTGGGATCCTGGTCGCCGAAACGCAGGTGGACGGGGAAGCGGTGCATGCCTTCCATCTTCCCAGAGAGTGAGCTTTGCCCTAAAACGCGGCGCCTGGCCGCCCTGCGGCGGGAAACCGGGTTACTGAGCGGTAGTTTAAGGATAAGAGTATTTCGCGGTTCCGGCCGGCCGGTTCCGCCCTTTCCTGCTAGGAGATTGACCCGCATGTCCATTGATGAATCCTTTGATCCCACCGCTTCCCTGCTGGAACTGCTGAACCTGAGCTCCGCGGACGGTGCGAAGACGGATGAGGACATCTTTGTCGGCGGTTCCCAGAACGAGCCGCGCAAGCGGGTATTCGGCGGCCAGGTGCTGGGCCAGTCACTGATTGCCGCCGCCCGGACGGTGCCCGAGGATCGCGTGATGCATTCCATGCACGGGTACTTCCTCCGTCCCGGCGACAGCGACCTGCCCATCACCTTCGGCGTGGAGCGGTTGCGCGACGGCCGGTCCTTCTCCGCGCGGCGCAGCCACGCCTACCAGAACGGCAAGCCGATCCTGTCCATGATCGCTTCCTTCCAGATCCCCGATTCCGGCCTCGACCACCAGGAGGAGATGCCGGCGGGCATCCCGGATCCGGAGGACCTGCCCACCACCGCGGAACTGCTGAAGGACTTTGACCACCCGGTGGCCGAGGCCTGGTCCCACCGCCGGCCGATGGACATCCGCCACGTTATGGATCCGGTCTACGTCCGGGCCGGACGGGAGAAGACCCCGCACAATGCGGTCTGGATGAAGACCTTCAAGCCGATGCCGGACGGCGAGAACCTGCACCGCGCGGCCCTCGCCTACGCCAGCGACTACACGCTGCTCGAACCTGTGCTCCGCGGCCACGGCCTGTCCTGGACCACCCCGGGCATGAGCATCGCCAGCCTGGACCACGCCATGTGGTGGCACCGTCCGCTGCGGGTGGATGACTGGCTGCTGTACGTCCAGGAGTCCCCCAGTGCTTCCGCCGCCCGGGGCCTGTCCACCGGGCGGATCTTCAACCGCAGCGGCGAGCTGGTGGCCACCGTCGCCCAGGAGGGCATGGTGCGGATCCCGCAGCAGTAGCACCGCAGCACAAAAGAGCTCCGCTTCCCGGGTGGGAAGCGGAGCTCTTTTTGGTTCCTGCGGCAGGTCTAGTCGCGCGTCAGGCGGCGGTGGGTGACCCGGTGCGGCTTGGCCGCGTCCGGGCCGAGACGCTCGATCTTGTTCTGCTCGTAGGACTCGAAGTTGCCCTCGAACCAGTACCAGTTCGAGGGGTTCTCCTCGGTGCCCTCGTAGGCCAGGATGTGGGTGGCCACCCGGTCCAGGAACCAGCGGTCGTGGGAGACCACCACGGCGCAGCCGGGAAATTCCAGCAGCGCGTTTTCCAGGCTGGACAGGGTTTCCACGTCCAGGTCGTTGGTGGGCTCATCGAGCAGGAGCAGGTTTCCGCCCTGCTTCAGGGTCATGGCCAGGTTCAGCCGGTTGCGCTCACCGCCGGAGAGCACACCCGCCTTCTTCTGCTGGTCCGGGCCCTTGAAGCCGAAGGCCGACAC
Organism: Arthrobacter sp. Y3224198; assembly: GCF_059090025.1. Lineage (NCBI taxonomy): Bacteria > Bacillati > Actinomycetota > Actinomycetes > Micrococcales > Micrococcaceae > Arthrobacter > Arthrobacter sp. Y3224198. Next base: position 64,180 of record NZ_JBNHFG010000004.1, on the reverse strand, counting down.
GTAGGCGCGGGACGGCATTTCCACCTGGCCCACCTGGATGAAGTCCAGGCCGTCGGAGACAACTTCCCAGAGGGACTTCTCCGGGTCGATGCCGCCGCGGGACTGGTCCACGTAGGAGATCCGCACGGAGTCGCCGATCTTCAGGTCGCCGCCGTCGAGCGGTTCCAGGCCCACGATGGTCTTGAACAGCGTGGTCTTACCCACACCGTTGGGGCCGATGACGCCCACAATGCCGTTGCGCGGCAGCGAGAAGGACAGTCCGTCGATCAGCTGGCGGTCGCCGAAGCCCTTCTGCAGGTCCTTGGCTTCCAGGACGAGTGAGCCAAGACGCGGTCCCGGCGGGATCTGGATTTCCTCGAAGTCCAGCTTCCGGGTGCGCTCTGCCTCCGCCGCCATTTCCTCATACCGGGCCAGGCGGGCCTTGGACTTGGTCTGGCGACCCTTGGCGTTGGAACGGACCCAGTCGAGTTCATCCGAGAGGCGCTTGGCCAGCTTCTGGTCCTTTTTGCCCTGGACTTCCAGTCGGGCGCGCTTCTTCTCCAGGTACGTGGAGTAGTTGCCTTCGTACGGGTACAGGTGGCCGCGGTCGACTTCGGCGATCCATTCGGCCACATGGTCCAGGAAGTACCGGTCGTGGGTCACGGCAAGCACGGCGCCGTGGTACGAGGACAGGTGCTGCTCGAGCCAGAGTACGCTTTCGGCGTCAAGGTGGTTGGTGGGCTCATCGAGCAGGAGCAGGTCCGGCTTCTGCAGCAGCAGCTTGCACAGGGCCACGCGGCGGCGCTCACCGCCGGAGAGAACGGTGACGTCGGCGTCCGGCGGCGGGCAGCGCAGCGCGTCCATGGCCTGTTCCAGCTGGGAATCGATATCCCAGGCGTCGGCCGCGTCGATGGCTTCCTGCAGCTTGCCCATTTCCTCCAGGAGGGAATCGAAGTCTGCATCCGGCTGGGACATCTCTTCCGAGATCTCGTTGAACCGCTGGATCTTGCCGTAGATTTCGCCCACGCCTTCCTGGACGTTGCCCAGGACGGTCTTCTCTTCGTTCAGGGGCGGTTCCTGCAGCAGGATGCCCACGGAGTAGCCGGCGCTGAGCCGGGCTTCTCCGTTCGAGGGGGTGTCCAGTCCCGCCATGATTTTCAGGATGGTGGACTTACCGGCACCGTTCGGGCCCACCACGCCGATCTTCGCGCCGGGGTAGAAGGACATGCTTACGTCGTCGAGGATAACTTTGTCGCCAACGGCCTTTCGGGCCTTGGTCATCGTGTAGATAAATTCCGCCATATATCCAAGGCTAATGTGTCGGCGCCGATATATACCATTTATCCGCACCCGGCGTATCCGCTGGAGCATGGCCGCGGCGGCCGGCGGCCGGCGGGGTGCTCCCTGCCGCCGGCTTCAGTTGCCGACGAAACAGCGTCCGTCGGAGAGCACCGGCAGGACGCTGACGGTAACGCCGCCGTCCCGGACCTCACCGAAAAGACATTGCCCGTCCTGCGCCGCTGCCCCCTGAATCGAGTCCACGTCCAGGCCTGTGGGGGTGCGGTCCGCCGATACCTCGACGGAGGATGCACTAAAGCCCGCGGCTACGAACGCCTGGGTTATGCCGTTCCGGTCCGGCGAAGGGTCCGAGGCGGCCAACGATTCCAGCCCGGTTTTCAAGGCCTGCACATCAGGGGTGGAACCACCCGAAACAGCCCCGGAGGAAGCAGCCCCGCCGGGAACGGCGCTCGATGACCCGCCGCCGGGTCCGTCCGCACTGTCCGGCTGGCCGGACGGGTCCGCCGGGACGGACGGATTCGCCGGAGCCGACGGCGCCGGGTCCTGGACGACGTCGCTGCAGCCGCCCAGGCAGACGGCGAGCGCCAGGCTGAGCAGGAGTATGCGGTGGCGTATCACCCCGCGATTCTGACACGCGGCGCATACGTACGGCCAGACCCACCACCGCCCGGGACCCGGCGTCCGCCGCCACCCGCCGCCCGGCTAGAAAGGAGCCACGGCCTCCTCCCGAGGCCTGTCGGCGCCCTCATTCGCGAAGCCGCCGGCCGCGCGGTCCGCCGGGGACTGTTCCGCCTCCGGATCCGTATCAGGCAGCTCTCCGGTCAGGGGGTCCGCGAGCCGGCCGAGCGAGTCCGTAAGGTCCGCGTCTCCCCCGGCGCTGTCGGTACCCTCTGCCCTGGCGCGGTCGCCGGAGGACCCGGAGACGGTGCGGCGGAAACTGGCCGTGCCCCACATGAGGTCATGGCCCACGGTGTCTGCATCGATGTCGGCGCTGGTGCCGCTCCGTCCGTCCTCGGTGGCCCACTGGCGCAGCCGCAGCCGGCCCGTGACCAGCACCCGGTCCCCCTTGTGGATGCTGAAGGCAGCGTTGGTGGCCAGCTGGCGAAAGAGACTGACTGCGTACCAATTGGTCTGACCATCCAGCCAGCCACCGGTATCCCGGTCATACCTCCGCTCGGTGGTGCACATGCGGAAGCTCGCCACGGCCAGTCCGTTGTCGGTAGTGTTTTGGCGCAGTTCGGTGGCCACATAGCCACGGAGCGTAATGGTGTCACTCATGTTGTCCTGCCTTCAGCTCGTCGGCGCGGCACTTTGCCCGTCGGTGACCGCGGGAATTGCCCGGTTCCGCCAGTCTTCTCCACCACAGGCATACCGGTCCGCTGACGGAATGAAGTGTGGGCAAGTCGGTTCCGACGGCCCTCATGCACCGGTTGTGGAGGAAGACCCGGACCGCCCAGTAACGCGTCATGGACGGACGGTCGTTTCCTCCGCTTCGGCCGGCCCTACGCGCCCCGTTCAGACATCAGAAGGAACGGTACGGCCTGCTCGATCATCTTCTCCGTGGTGCGTGGCTTCGGGCTGGCCTGAACGGTGCGGGTATCGGCGGGGCCCGCACCCTGCTCGGTGAACTCGATCTCCGTACGGCTCCGAAGGCCCATGTCACGGCTCGGCAGGACGCGGGCACGGAACTCACGGCCGGATACCAGAACCTTCCATGAGCCGTCTTCCAGCATGCTGACCCGGGCACCGCCCGGAGGAAGCCGGGGAACAGACAGTTGCGGGTGCGAGGCGGGAATAAGGTACGACGTCTTTACGGGCCGCAGCCCGATCCGCCGCCGCGCCAGTTTCCGGACCAGCCCGGCCAATCCGGCGAGGATGAAGTATGTGACGAATCCCAGTACGAGCAGCCCCAACTGGACGATGAACAAGGCGAAGGCCACCTGGCGCTCAAGGGAACCGCGCTCACCTTGAATGAAGAGCTGTATCTGGTTGTACAGGAGATAGGCCATGGGAAGCAGCACGAGGGACGCGATCACGGCAAAGACTGCCTTCGCCACCGCGTACCGTGATTCCACCAGAGCGGTCCGGCGGTCCCACTCCGCTTGTTGCGTTTCCAGCAGACCTGCAGCGGGGTCCGGGCTGTCCGTGCTCACTGGCTCTCCTCGGTGTTGTGGACTGCAAGGGCTCGGGCACAGCGTAATACCCGCTACGGCAGCGGGCTGCCGCAAAACCCGGCTGCCGCAAAAGCAAGGATGGACCAGGAACCACGAAGGGCGCCAGACATATGCCCGGCGCCCTTCGTTACTGGTGCCCCCGGCGCGACTCGAACGCGCAACCTACGGATTAGAAGGCCGTTGCTCTATCCATTGAGCTACGAGGGCAACCACACGATGATACTACGCACCGCCGCCGCCCTCCGTTCGGAGCTGTCCCTGCCGCACGGCATGCCTGCGCCACTGCGGCGCTTTCAAGTCTTCCTGCCTCGAAAAAGATAATTAAGACTTTCCGCCCGCACTGCATCCAAACCCGCAACCGCCGAAGTAGTAGGGGTGTAAGTCACAAACCCGTACCGGTGGGTGCGGCAAATGAAGGAGTACAGACCATGCGTAAGACCGCAACCGCTATCGCGGCCCTCGGCGTAGGCGCCGCAGCAGCTTTCTCGGCCGTACCGGCCTCAGCCGCCGACACCGATATGGCAAAACTCTCCGTCCTGCACGGCGTCCCCGACACCCCGGTTGACGTGTACGTCAACGGAAACCTGACGCTGGATGACTTCATGCCCGGCCAGATGGCCGGTCCGCTGGACCTTCCGGGCGGCAACTACCAGCTGGCCATCACGGCCGCGGACGCCCCCGATGCCTCGGCGCCGATCATCGGCCCGGTATCGGCCGACCTCGCCGCAGGCGGCAACTACACCGCCGTGGCCAACCTGGATGCCTCCGGCAAGCCGACGGCAAACCTTTTCACCAACGACACCGCCGCCGTGGAGGCAGGCAAGGCCCGGCTAACCGTCCGGCACGTAGCCGCAGCACCCGCCGTGGATGTCCTGGCCAACGGGTCCCCCGTAATCCAGGGCCTGACCAACCCTAACGAAAAGGTCCTCACCGTTGACCCGGGCACGATTTCCGCATCGGTTGCCGCGGCAGGGACCACCGAGCCGGTCATCGGCCCGGCAGACCTGGCCCTCGGCGAAGGCACCAACACCATCGTGTACGCCTGGGGGTCCCTGGAGGCCGGAAACCTTGCCCTGGCAACCCAGACCATTGAGGGCATGCACTCCGATCCCTCTGCTGTTCCGGGCGCACTGGAGCAGTCAGGCCAGCAGGACCAGGCGGGCCTGACCGCAGCCGCCGCCGCGGGCGGGGCCGCTGTGCTCGCCCTGGGTGCCGTACTGCTTCGCCGCCGCACCGCCGCCGGCAGCAAGTAGGAACGCACCGATCCATCCCCCCGGTGCTGCAGCGCTCTCCCGCCCCTTTCCGCGCTGCAGCACCGGGCTCACCCCGTCCGGAGGAATCATCAATGTCTCCAGTTCCCCTTCGCCGGCTCGCGGCGGCAGCTCTGCTCTCAGCCGCCGTCGTCGGCACCGCGGCCTGCGGAAGCGGCGATGCGCCCGCAGCCGTGCCGGAAGCCTCCGTCACCGCCGCGCCCGCAGATCCGGGCACGGCTCCGGCCGTCCCCGCCTCGCCCGGTGCACAGGTTCCGATCCGCCAGGCGACACCGACGCCGGCCGAAGTGATTCCGGATCCGGTCCGCGTGAATGTGGAAGGAACAGGGATCGAGCTGGAAGTCATCCCGGTAGGCCAGGAACCCAATGGGGCAATGACCCTGCCGGATAACCACTACCAGGCCGGCTGGTACCGTTTCGGGCCCGCCCCCGGCTCCTCCCGGGGAGCCGCTGTCCTGGCCGCCCACGTCGATTCGCGCACGGAGCAGCTTCCGATTGCCGATTTGGACGAAGTACCCGCCGGAACCCCGGTAACCGTCACCCGCAGCGACGGCTCCGTCCTGCGTTACGCCACGGAAAACGTCCGAAACATTCCCAAGGCCACCCTGGGCGAATTCGACCTGTTCAACCGCGACGGCGCCCCCCGGCTGGAGCTGGTGACATGCGGCGGCAAATGGCTCGATGCGGTCGGGGACTACGAGGATAACGTTGTACTCACTGCGGTGCCCGTACCATAGTGGCAGACCAAAAGAACGGGCCCGATCCTGGGCCGGTCCCGCACGAGTACGGCAGGAGTACGGCACTGATGCCCACCGGCGCCACGGGTCCCGATGCCGCGATGGACCATGCCTTCGCTGCAGGGGATGAAACGGCCCTGGCTGAGGCATACCGCCGGTTTTCGCCGTTGATACGGGCACTGGCCCTGCGGAAGCTCTACGATCCGGGGGCAGCCGACGACGCCGTGCAGGAAGTCTTCATCCGGGCGTGGAAATACCGCGACAGCTACTCGCCGGAGCGCTCCACGCTGGCGGCCTGGCTGGTGGGAATCGGACGGAACGTGGCTGCCGGCATGGCCACGGCCCGGCTGCGCAGCTCCGAGACCCTGGTGGACGATCCCGTCCAGCCGACTGACCAGCGGGCCGCGCCGGCCGGTCCCGACCCGGAGGGCGTGGCGGACCGCGTGGTCCTGGACGCCGAACTGGCCAGGCTGGGCGAACCGCAGGGATCCATCCTCCGTCTGGCCTTTCACGAAGACCTGACACACCAGCAGATATCGGAAACACTGAAACTACCGTTGGGCACCGTCAAGAGCCACATCCGAAGAAGCCTTGTCCAACTACGGCAGCGATTGGAGGTCAGCGATGCAGCACCTGTCATCTGAGGAGCTGGCCCTGAACGCCCTGGGCGAAGCCACCGCCGACGAAACAACCCATCTTCAGCAGTGCACCCAGTGCGCGGCCGAAGTCGAAGCACTGCGCCGGGTCGTCACCGCCGGACGCGCCCCGGCGGCGGCAGCGGAGCTGACCCGTCCGCCGTCGTCGGTGTGGGAAGGAATCCATTCCACGCTGGGACTGGGCGACACTGTCCGCGACGACCCGTTCAATGCTCCGTCCCGCCCCGCGGTATCAGAGGCCGGTCCCGAGCCCGCCCCGGAGGTAGCCGGTACCGGGCAATCCGCAGCCCGGACGGAACCGCCCACCGGTCCCGTTCCGCTGGAGGCCGCCCGTCAGCGGCGTAACGCCCGACGGCGCCTGCCTCAGGTACTGGCCGCCGCGGCGGCAGCCGTTGTGGTGGCCGCGGCCGGCACCTGGGGCGTTTCCCGGGTTCTGGCTGACCGCCCACAGGTGATCGCCGCTGTGGATCTGGCGCCGCTGCCGGCCTACCAGGACACGGGCCGTGCCGAGGTGGACCAGCGGCCGGACGGCGGACGCGAGCTGGTGGTGACTGCCACCGGCTCCGATGCCCAGGGGTTCCGCGAGGTTTGGCTCATTGCCCCGGACATCGAGCGCATGGTCAGCCTGGGCACCATGGAGGGAACGGAGGGCCGGTTCACCATTCCGGCTAACCTTGACCTCAATGAGTACCCCATTGTTGATATCTCGGATGAACCCTTTGACGGCAATCCCACTCATTCGGGGGATTCGATCCTGCGCGGTGTGCTGGAGCCCTGAGCCGGTCCGGCACCGGGACGGCGCACGTGGCTGAACTGGCCGGCACCGCCTCCGAATGGTGGTCCAGGGTGGGGGACGGTTTCAGCCGCTCACCGGGCCTGGATCCGGAACCCGTTGTCCTGCTGCTGATAGTTGCCGCAGCCGCCCTGTTGAGCATCCCGCGCGGCTCCTGGCGGTGGTTCGGTCTCTTCGTCACGTTTGTCCACGAACTCGGACATGCCTTCGCAGCCCTGATGACCGGGCAACTGGTGAAGGGCATCCGGCTGCGCTTTGACCACTCCGGGGACATGAGGTCGCTGGGCCGCGGCGGTTTCCCGGCGGTCTGGGCCGGATTCTGGGGATATCCGGTACCTGCGGTGGTGGGCGCGGCGCTCATCCTGGCGGCATTGAACGGCTGGGCCGGGGCTGCGCTTTCCGTGAGCGCACTGGTGCTGCTGGCCGCGCTGCTCTTTATCCGCAACGTCCAGGGATTCGCTATTGCCCTTGGCTGCGCAGCGGTCTCCGTGGTGCTTGTCTGGTTCTCTTCCCCGGTGACCGCCGGGTATGCGGCCATGTGCACGGGTATCGCCCTGCTGGTGGGGGCAGTCCGGGACTGGCTTAATGTGCTGTCCGTGCACACACGGAGGCGCCGGAACCTGGACAGTTCCGACGCCTGGATCCTCTACCGCCGCACCGGTGTCCCGGCGGCTGTCTGGCTCGGCGGCTTCGCCCTGGTGATTGCCGCGTCGCTGGCCGCGGCCCTGTACGCTGCGGCGGCGGCGCTGGCCTAGGCCGCTGTGTCGGGGAAGGTCACCCGCAGCTCCAGCCGGTGCTGCCCGTCGGCCTCCTGGGAGTAGATCGCCTTCCCGGAGATCCCGGCCAGCCCGTCGGTGCCGGATCCGGGAATGATGTGGCCGGAGCTGGCGGTGGCCGTCCCCTCGGCCAGGCCCCAGTGCTGGATGACCATGGTGCCGGACCGGCCCGCGATCGTGCCGGCGAAAACCTCGGATCCGACGTACCCGGCACCCACCGAGTTGCCGGCCATGATCAGGTCCGCGACGCTGGTTCCGGTGATGTCTCCTTCGAAGATCTTCACCGCCCGGACAGTGGAGAGTTCACTGTTGGTCCCCTCCACCTGGTACGGGGTGGGCTCCCACTCCGAAACGTCGAAATCCGCCACGATCACTTCTTCAGTTAGGTCGGTCATGGTTCCAGTATCCCGTGTCCGGCGCCGGATTGCATGCCGCGAGCCGCCCGCCGGTACCCTTGTCGCTGTGCCCGCACGCGGCACGGCAACGGTTTTAGCTAAGGAGCACCCCCTTCGTATGTCCCGGAATCCGGCAACCATTCAGCGGCGGATACTGAGCCCGTCCACCCTCTGGACCGCGTTTGCCGTGGTCCATCTGGGCTTCCTCGCCGCCCTGGCTCCCCTGATCCTCAGCGGAGGAGTGCTCAGCGACGTGAACTTCTACCGTCAGTGGGCGTTCGACGGCCTGCAGGAGGGGCACTGGCTTGTCCTGGACACCGACTGGGTCTATCCCGTCCTCGCCCTGGTGCCCATGGTCATCGCCGCACTGTTCGGTTTCGCGGCCTATCAGTTCACGTGGTTCCTGATGTTTACCGCCCTCAACGCCTGTGCCGTGGCCGTCCTTGCCCGGCGGGCGGGAGAGCAGGGCATCGTGGCGGCGTATTGGTGGCTGGCCGCCACCGCCCTGCTGGGACCGGTGGCCGTGGGCCGGGTGGACGGGCTGACCGCTCCACTGGTGATCACCGGGCTGCTGTTCCTGGCGACCCGCCCGGTGCTGGCCTCGGCCCTGCTCTCGGTGGCTACGTGGATCAAGGTCTGGCCTGCCGCGGTTATCCTCGCGGTACTGGTGGCCTGGAAAAAGCGGCTGACGCTGCTGGCCACAGGAGCGGCCGTCTCCGCCCTCATCGCCGCGGCGGTTGCCCTGGGCGGCGGGCTGTCGCATCTGCTGAGCTTCTTCGGCGAGCAGGGCGCCCGCGGAATGCAGATGGAAGCGCCCTTCACCACGCCCGGTCTGTGGCAGGCCATCCTGGGCAGCTCGGACGCCTACATCTTTGAGGACAAGGTCATCAATACCCGTGAGGTCCGCGGTGCGCTCGGCGAACCCGTGGCTGCGCTGATGACTCCGCTGCTGGCCCTGGCTGCCCTCGCCGTCGTCGGGCTGCTGATCTGGGCCCTGCGGCGCGGTGCCGATCCGCGGGCGCTGCTGATCTCAGGGTCCCTGGCGCTGGTGGCGGCGTTCATCGTGTTCAACAAGGTGGGGTCCCCGCAGTTCATGCTGTGGCTGGGTGCGGTGACCGCCGTCGGGCTGGCCTGGGAAGGCCGGGCCTGGAAGGTCCCCGGGATCCTGATGCTGGCCATCGCGGCCCTGACCACTCTGGTCTATCCGATGTTCTACTCGGCCCTGTACAACGACCTGAACATGGCCGTGGCCCTGCTCCTCACCGCCCGAAACATGCTGTTGCTGGTGCTCTTCGGCTGGGCGCTGGCCAGGGTGGTTGCCCTGACCCGCGCCGGCGGTGCCGGTATCAGTGCCGCAGTTCGCCCGGAGCAGGCATCGTAAGTTTCTTGCGGAACAAAACCTTGGTTTTCGGGTCCGCGAAGATCAGGTAGAGGGCAAAGCCCAGCGCGGTCACGGCGGCAATCTGCCGGGCCGCGCTGAGGCTGAACTCGAAGTAGGGCCAGATATCCAGCTGGTCGCTGATGGCGTAGACCATAAAGAAGGACACGAACAGGTAGAGCGTCTTGACCTGCCAGTCGTCACGCAGACCGGTGACGGCGAACAGCGGGATGAGCCACACCACGTACCAGGACTGGATCATGGGCGCGAGCATCACGATGGCGGCAAACGCCAGGGCCAGGCGGCGGATGAGCCTGCTGTACTCCCCCACGAACATCTGCCACAGCACAATGCCCACGGAGGCCAGACGGCCGATGGTGTGGACGACGTCGGCCAGGGTCCATCCCGGCAGGCCCAGGGCATTGCCCAGCGTGGCCACCACCATGCCTGCGAAGCCCACCGGGGCGTACCAGATCCAGACACTGCCGGGAGTGCTAAGCGCCCCCACCCAGCCGAACCCGAAGCCGTTGATCAGGCCCATGATTGCCAGCAGTCCCAGGGAGATGCCGGCCGTCATGAACCAGTAGCCGAACTTCCGCCGCCATGAGGCGTTCTTGCCCGCCCAAAGCAGGCCGACGAACGGAAGGAAAATGATGGTGATCGGCTTAATGCCGATGGACAGGGTGATCAGCAGGATGCCGGCGAGCGGACGCTTGGTGGCTGCGAGGTAAAGCCCCGCCAGGGCCAGGCCGATCATCAGGGCGTCGTTGTGGATGCTGGCGATGAAGTTCGTCAGGAACAGCGGGTTGGCAGCGGTCAGCCACAGGGCGCGGTTGGGGTTGATGCCGTGCAGCTCGGCCAGCTTCGGGACGAAGTACACGCACATGGCGACGCCGATGACGGCGATCAGCCGGAACAGCAGGATGGAGAACTCGGGCTGCCCGCCGGTGATCCGGACCACCAGTTCCTCGAGCCACAGGAAGACCGGGCCGTACGGAGTGGGGCTTTGCGCCCAAAGGTCGTCCGCGCCGATCTGCAGATAGTTGGAAATCTGCGAATAGCCGTCCTTGTAGGGGTTCAGGCCGGTGACCATGACCAAGCCCTGCGCAATGTAGGCGAAGACATCCCGGCTGAACAACGGCAGGGTCAGGCACAGCGGTGCGGACCAGGCAATAACGGCCCTCAGCACCACCGGCCTGGAGTCCGGGCCCCAGCCCTTCATCCGCTGGCCGAGCCGGAGCCAGGAGCGCACCAGCAGCATCCCGCCGGCGGCCAGGAGCAGGACGGAGACGACGGCGCCCAGCGGCTCATCGAAGCGCATCCAGATGATCAGCGGGTTGCTCCGCAAATTGAAGGAGGCCAGTGAAAGCCATCCGACCCCAAACGATCCGACGAGCATCATGAGGGAACCGATGAACCCTTGGATGATCGCTATGTTGGGGCGGTCGGCTTTCGCTATCTCCGGGCCCGGAGACGAAGGCTCGGTCGCTGGGACCTGGGCGGTCATCTACGTGGTTCCAATCTCTGGGTGAACACTTATCCTGCGGGCCAGCCGGCAGTGGATTCGGCGCCGCACCCTGCGGAGGGCAGCACAAATGCCCGGGCACCGTCAATAGGCTGATATTAGCACCGCCCCCCTGACGGAACGCCTGCCCGCGACGCGGCGGCAACCAATCCTGTGAGACGGGCCACCGTCCCCTAGACTGAAGTGTCAGTTGTGACAAATGAGGGCAAGTAGACCAGGCAAACAAGTACGAGGCAAGGCGGTAAAGGCTGTGGGGCGCCACCGGGCAGAACCTGTAAGGAAAGATGCAACTAAACCTGCGCGGGGAACAGAGGCCGGCGACCGCCGGCAGTCAGCCCGCAACCAGGAACTGCTTGCCTGGGGTGTGTTCCTGACCGTAGTCGGGGCCGCCGCCATGGTGTGGGTAGAGGTACCCGCCGGCACCGTTGCCACAGCCTCGGCCCTGCTGCTTTTCGCCTTCGGCGTCGCCTGGTGCTTCTCCACTTCCCCGGCAGCCAAGGCAGCCGGTTCTCCGGCAGCCGCCCCGTCTCCTGCCGCTGCCCCGTCTCCTGCCGCTGCCAAGGTAACAGCCGTACCGGGACCGGCAGCACAGCCAGCCGCTCCCCCGCGGGCAGCCGCACCTTATCCGGGGGCACCGGACCCTGTCCTTCCCGCTGCACGCCGGCGTTCCGTCCGCGCACTCCCCAGCCCGGTACCGCCGCCCTCTCCGGGACCTGTCCGGGTGAACCGGGGCGCGCCGCACGGCCGGCGCGCGGCCGCCACTCCCGTCCTCCATGAAATGCCTGCCGAACCGAGCCGGTGGACCCGGACCTTCGGACCGCCCGATACGGGCCAGATCCCGCTGCAGCCCTACCTTGCGGGCTCGCCTGCGTCCTTTGCCACGGCCGATGCGGATCTTCCGGACCGGCGCCAGCGCAGCCACTCCAGCCTCTGACTCTCCCGCCCGGCCCCCTAGTGCCGGGCGGCGGACGCGGTACATTGGGTTTGTGCCAATAACTAATGAACGTATGGTCTGGATCGACTGCGAAATGACCGGACTGGACATTGAAAACGACGCCCTGATTGAAGTAGCCGTCCTGGTGACGGACTCCGAGCTGAACATCCTCGGCGACGGAGTGGACGTGGTGATCAAGCCGGACGAAGCGGCCCTGTCCCAGATGGGGGACTTCGTGCGCCAGATGCACACCACCTCCAAGCTCCTCGATGAGCTGCCCAACGGAATCACCATGGCCGAGGCAGAGGCCGCCGTCATCGAATACATCACCAAGTGGGTCCCGGAGCCGAAGAAGGCCCAGCTCGCCGGCAATTCGGTGGGCACGGACAAGATGTTCCTGGCCCGCGACATGCCGGAAGTCATCGACTACCTCCACTACCGCATCATTGACGTGTCCACCATCAAGGAACTGGCCCGGCGCTGGTACCCCCGGGCCTATTTCCAAGCACCGGCCAAAAACGGGGGCCACCGTGCCCTCGGAGATATCCGCGATTCAATCAATGAGCTGCGCTATTACCGCGAGGCGATTTTCGTCCCCGCACCGGGCCCGGATTCGGCCACTGCCAAGAAGATCGCGGCCGGCATCTGACGTTAGCTCGGTCACAAAGCGGCCCCGGGGACCCGGTTGTGTCAAAAGCACTCAAAAAACCGTGTAAGCTTGATTCCGCTGCCTCAGATAAATGAGTTCGCAAGACCACTCGCCTGGACTTCGCGGATGAACGTTTGAGGCACATGGTGGGTATAGCTCAGTTGGCAGAGCGCCTGGTTGTGGTCCAGGAGGTCGCGGGTTCAACCCCCGTTACTCACCCCAATGAGGCTGGCGTTACAGCTTCGATAGGCCGCCTCGGATGATTCCGGGGCGGCCTTTTTGTTTGTGTTTCACTGTTTAGCGGCAGGTGTCTGCGAGGACGCAGCCGCCGGGCGTATGCCCGGGTTCCGACCCCTACGCCTACGCGTGGCTTATCAATGAGGAGGCGCCGCCTTGGAGCGCAGACTGTTCGAAGAGGACCATGAGCTGTTCCGGGAAGTCGTCCGGGAATTCGACGCACGTGAGGTGGCTGCCGGCTATCCGGAGTGGGACGCAGCGCACATGATGCCCCGCCGCCTCTGGAAGGCCGCCGGAGAGCAGGGCCTGCTCGGACTGGCCGTTCCGGAGGAATTCGGCGGTGCCGGCATGCCCGATTACCGCTTCCGCGCCGTGATGGACGAGGAGTTCGCGCGCACCAACCACCTCGCCGTCGGCCTGGCCTTCCATCTGCATGATGACATGGTCCTTCCCCACCTGCTGGCGTACGGCTCCGATGAGCTCAAGGAACGCTGGCTGCCGGGCATGGTGTCCGGAGACAAGGTCACCTCCGTAGCCTGGACCGAGCCGGGCGCGGGCAGCGACCTGCGCGGCATCCGCACCAAGGCGGCCCGGACCAACGACGGCGACTGGCGCCTGAGCGGCCAGAAGACCTTCATCGGCAACGGGATCAGCGGCGACGCCTCCCTGGTCCTGGCACGCACCGACGGCAGTTCCGGCCGCGGCCGGCGCGATTCCTTCAGCATGTTCATGGTGGAAAAGTCCGAGGGCTACAGCACCGGCGGGCAGCTGGACAAGATGGGCCTGAAAGCCTCCGATACCGCTGAACTGTTCTTCGATGACGTCCATGTGCCCGCAGCCAACCTCGTGGGCGAAGTCGGCCGCGGACTGGAGTACGCCGCCGGGCAGCTGCCCCAGGGGAGGCTGGCCATCGCCGTCGCCTCCTCCGCCGTCGCGCGCGCCGTCTACGAGGCAACCCTTCAGTACACGCGGGAACGCAACGCGTTCGGCAGCCGGGTGGCGGACTTCCAGAACAGCCGCTTCGAACTGGCGGACATTGCCACCGAGGTGGAGGTGACCGAGTCCTACGTGGATTCGGCCATCGGAGCCTTCAACGAGGGCAAGCTGGATGCCGTCTCCGCTGCCAAGGCGAAACTCTGGGCCAGTGAGCGGGTCAAGTCGGTCACCGACCGCTGCCTGCAGCTGCATGGCGGCTACGGCTACATCCTGGAGTACCCGGTGGCCCAGGCCTTCCTCGCTGCACGCCTGCTGACCATCTTCGGCGGCACCAGCGAAATCATGCGCGACGTCATCGGACGCGACATCACCCGCTAGGGCCCGTCCCGGCTCCTGCCACCCACACGAGAGAAACACGAGAGAAAGACAGCAATGACCGTTCGCCCCATTGTCATCCACGGAGAACCCGTACTGCATCGCAGGGCGGCAGCGGTGGAAGAGTTCAACGACGAACTCCGAACCCTGGTTGCCGACATGTACGAGACCATGGATGTGGCCAACGGGGTGGGCCTGGCAGCTCCGCAGATCGGTGTGGGGCTTCGCGTGTTCACCTTCGCCTATGAGAACGACGACGACGCCCCCGACCGCGGCGTGCTGGTCAATCCCGTGCTCATCACGTCGAAGGTGCCCGGCTCGGTGCCGGATCCCGACGAGACGTCCGAGGGCTGCCTTTCCGTTCCCGGCGAGAACTTCCCGGTGAACCGGGCGGCCTGGGCCAAGGTCACCGGATTCGACGAAAACGGCGCGGAGGTGGCGTTCGAGGCCACCGGCTGGTTTGCCCGGGTAATCCAGCACGAGTATGACCACCTCGACGGCAAGCTCTACGTGGACCACCTCAATGACCGGTGGAGCCGCAAGGCCCGCAAAGTCATCAAGAACCAGGGCTGGACAGTTCCGGGCAACACCTGGATGCCCGGCGTCGACCCGGATCCCTTCGGGCACTGACCCGGCTTTTCCGACTCCTCTTTAACGCACAGCGTTAAACGGCACAGCGGGCCCGCAGGATCTCCTGCGGGCCCGCTGTGGTTCAGGCAGCCCTGCTAGCCGGCGATGGACGCCAGGGACTGTGCCTTCGGGTAGGCCGGCGGGTTCACGTGCGCCATCTCCTCCAGCACCCGGACCACCTGGCAGCTGTAGCCGAATTCGTTGTCGTACCAGACGTACAACACCAGGTTCGTGCCGTTGGAAATGGTGGCCAGGCCGTCCACGATTCCGGCACGCTTGGAACCCACGAAATCGCTGGAGACCACCTCAGGCGAATCGATGTAGTCGATCTGCTTGTGCAGCGGCGAATTCAGCGAGGTCTCCCGCAGGTACGCGTTGACCTCTTCCTTGCTGGTGGCGGTCTCCAGGTTCAGGTTCAGGATGGCCATGGACACATCGGGAGTGGGTACCCGGATGGCGTTGCCGCTGAGCTTCCCCGCCAGTTCTGGCAGTGCTTTCGCTACGGCCTTCGCGGCGCCGGTCTCGGTGATGACCATGTTCAGCGCAGCAGAGCGGCCGCGGCGGTCGCCCTTGTGGAAGTTGTCGATCAGGTTCTGGTCATTGGTGAAGGAGTGGACCGTCTCCACATGGCCGTTGACAATGCCGTACTTGTCATTGAGGACCTTCAGCACCGGAGTGATGGCATTGGTGGTGCAGGACGCCGCGGTGACGATGCGGTCCTCATCCGTGATGGAGGCGTGGTTGATGCCGTGCACGATGTTCTTGAGGTCGCCCTTGCCCGGCGCGGTCAGCAGGACACGGGACACACCCTTCGCGGCAAGGTGCTGTGAGAGCCCCTCTTCATCCCGCCAGCGTCCGGTGTTGTCCACCACCACGGCATTGTCGATCCCGTAGGCGGTGTAATCCACGCTGGCGGGATCATTGGAGTAGATCACCTGGATAAGCGTTCCGTTGGCCTGGATGGTGTTCTGTTCCTCATCCACGGTAATGGTGCCGTTGAAGGCACCGTGCACCGAATCGCGGCGCAGCAGGCTGGCCCGCTTGACCAGGTCGTTTTCCGAGCCCTTGCGCACCACGATCGCCCGCAGGCGCAGGCCCTGCCCGCCGCCGGCCTTTTCCACCAGGATGCGGGCCAGCAGGCGGCCGATGCGGCCGAACCCGTACAGGACCACATCGGTGCTGGTCCGCTCGTCCGCTCCCCGCTTGCCGGCCACCTCCGCCAGCTCGGTGCGGAGGAACTCATGCAGGTCCCCGCCCTGCTCCTTGTATTTGTTGCCCATACGGGCCAGGTCCACTGATGCAGCGCCGAGCTCCAGCTCGGTGAGGGCCTTCAACAGCGGGTAGGTCTCGGAGACGGGGAGCTCCGTTTCGTCAATCTGCCGGGCGAACCGGTGTGCCTTCAGGATCTCGATCACCGATTTGTTGACCAGCGGACGTCCGTACACCGAGGTCACCACGCTGTTTTCCCGGTAGAGCCGCCCGATCAGCGGGATCATTGCCTCGGCGAGGGCTTCCCGGTCCATCCAAGTGTCAAGGCACGTATCGGAGTTGGAACTCACAGATCTTCACATCCTTTTCTCAGCCGGCACTGCGTTGTGCCGGTTGGCGGTAGTCCCTACCAGTGTATTAGGACACACCTGTCCCACCTCACAGCAGCAGGAGACCTTTGTCACACTTAGGACGGCCGGACCGACGCGCCCCGGGAGGGAGCAGCCCCGTCCGCACCGGGTTCAAGCTCGGTGAGGTCCCGGACCCGGCGCAGCGGCCCGAGGGCGGCGGTGAGGGGCGCCAGGGCCGCCACGAGGATACCCGTCAGCACACCGCCCCGGATGCCCACTTCCTCCACCAGGATGGCCGCGGCAAAGGCTGCCAGTGCGAGCATGCCCCACGTGATCATCCGCTGGGCCGAGCCCAGCCGGCCCAGCATCTCCGGCGGACAGACGCGCTGACGGAACGTGGTGGAGACCACGATATTCAGGGAAAGCGAGAATCCGGCCACAAAGAGGCCGATGAAACCCGCCGTCATGCCCCAGCCCGGGGAAACCAGCAGCAGCGAAGCGTATCCGGCGACGGCGGGGAACATGGAGTAGCGCCAGACCCGCCCGGACCCGAAGCGGGCCGCGATGTGCCGGACGCTGAGGCCGCCCAAGGTGCCGCCCGCCGCCGTGGCGGCGGTCAGCAGCCCCAGCATGACGGGTGTCTCGCCCAGGGACCGCAGCACCAGCAGGACCAGCAGGGAAACCACGATGTTGCCGCCCAGGTTCCACAGGGCGCCGGTCACCAGCAGCATGCGCAGGGGCAAGGTGCTGAACGTGTAGCGCAGTCCCTCCTGCATGTCCCGCAGCACCCGGTTGTCCTTCGACCGCGCCGGACGGGGTTCGCTGATGTCCAGCCGGAGGATTGCCGCCAGCGAAGCCAGCGACGCGCCAACCTGCAGCAGCAGGGCGTTCGATGCTCCCCATGCGCCGGTGACCCATCCGCCCAGGGCCCGGCCGCCGGCGTCGCCGAATGCCCCGGACCCGGTCATCAGCCCGTTGCCCTCCACCAGTTCCTCGCGGTCCACGGCACTGGGGATCAGGGCCTGCTCGGCGAGCGTGAAGAACACGGCCGCCAGCCCGGCCAGAAAGGACACGGCAAAAAGCTGCATCACGGTCAGCAGGTCCAGCCACCACGTGATGGGCAGACTGGCCAGCAGCAGGGTCCGCACAGCCAGGGAGGCCACGATCAGGGGGCGGCGACGGTACCGGTCCACCAGGACGCCGATCGGCAGGCCGAACAGCAACCACGGGAGGAACGCCATGCCCGCCAGGACCGCGACGGTGAAATTCGAGGCGTCCAGTTCCGTCACGGCTATAACAGGCAGGGCAACACCGGTGACGGCGGTGCCAAAAATGCCGGCAGTCGAAGAGATCCACAACCGCCGGAAATTGGCGTTGCGGAAAACCAAAGGTTTCCGGGACGCCTCGGTGCGGGACATTGCCACAGAATAGCCCAACACTTGGAGAATCAAAGGTGCAACCGCCGAAAACGGCGCGTATTGGTGGCCGAACTTTCGCGAAAGACTGATTTCATCCCGGGCAGCCCGGAGAATGCACTTTCACCGTTTCCGGGGCGGGGTGGGTGGACGGGTTGGCCGATAAGCCGGGTTTTGTACACCCGGCCCGTTACCGGACCGGGCGGGGCAATCATCCATCTAGGGCCGCCGTTGCCGGCGGCCTCAAGCGGCCTACCCGGACACATCGGGCGGGCAGCCCTCAAACGTGTCCTGTATGGCCTTGCTCCGGGTGGGGTTTACCTAGCCGTCCCGGTCACCCGGGACGCTGGTGGTCTCTTACACCACCTTTTCACCCTTACCTGCGGACCAGTAAAGGTTGATCCGCCGGCGGTTTGTTTTCTGTGGCACTGGCCTGCGGGTTTCCCCGAGTGGGCGTTACCCACCACCCTGCCGTGCGGAGCCCGGACTTTCCTCGGCGGCACCGGCTCCCCTGAGGCAGCCGCACCGACGCGATTGCCTGGCCAACCCGTCCGGAATCAACTCTACCGTCCCGCAGCGCCTGTCCCTGACCGGCCCGGGAGTCTCGCGTAGGATTAACCGGTGCTGATTCTGCTCCCGCCCTCCGAAGGGAAAACGCCGGCCGCGTCCGGTGACACCCTGGACCTGTCCCGCCTTCATTTCCCGCTGCTGGCCGAACCCCGCCGACTCGTCCTCAAGGCCCTGGCCGAAGCCAGCGAGGCAGCGGATGCGCTGGACGTGCTGGGAGTGGGCGCGACGCTGGCCGCCGAGGTGCAGCGCAACAGCCGGCTGGAATCCGAGCCCTGCGCCCCCGCGCACCGGGTCTACACCGGCGTACTTTATGACGCTCTGGGCTACGACTCCCTGCCGGCCGCGGCGCAGGAGCGTGCCAAGGATGCGGTGGTGGTGATGTCCGGGCTGTGGGGCGCCATCGGTTTTGCCGACCCGATTCCGGCCTACCGGCTGTCCATGTCCGTACGGCTGCCGGAAACCGGAAGGCTCGCAGCCTTTTGGAAACAGCACCTGACCGGCCCGCTGGATGAGTACGCCGGGAATTCCCTGGTGGTGGACTGCCGGTCCAGCACCTACGCGGCTGCCTGGACCCCGGACCCGCAGCGCACGGCCGCGGTGAACGTTTTCCAGATGCGCGGCGGCCAACGCAAAGTGGTCTCCCACTTCGCCAAGCACACCCGCGGGGAACTGGCCCGCCACCTGTTGCTGCGCGGCGCCGCGGAGCCGCAGACGCCGCAGGAGCTGCTCGCCGCTGCGGGCGAAAAATGGGAGGCCGAGCTGGCGGCCCCGGCGGGCCGGAAGCCGTACCAGCTGAACATCATCCTGCCGGAGACTGCGGCCTAGCCGGCCACCAGTTCCACTTCGAAGCCCTCGTCGTTTTCGAGGTACGCCGCATAGTGCTCCGCTCCCCCGGCATGCGGATGCCGGTCGGCGAAGAGCAGCGTCCAGCCGTGGCTGGCGGCACGGCGGGCCAGCAGCTCGACGTCGGCCTCCGACCCGGCGGCGAAGGCCAGATGGTTCAGGCCGGGCCGGCGGCGGGAGTACGGACCGCGTTCGACGTCGGGGCCGGACTCCAGCACGATGTAGCCCTCAGCGCCCTGCCAGCTCGCTCCGGAGGCCCAGGTGTCCTTCCGGACATACCCCAGCCGTTCCAGGAGCCAGCCCAGGGACTTCTCGGCGGCGGCGAAGTCGTTGACCCAGATCTCCGTGTGGTGCAGCCGTCCGGTCGGGGCGGCAGGGGCGGCAGGGACGGCACTCACGGAGCCACCTGCGTCAGACGCTCCGGCGCCCTTCCCGGCTTCCCCGCGCGGCTTCCACGGCACACCCGCAGTGCCGGCATCCATGGCCTCATTGGAGAGCCGGTCTGCGTCCTTATTCAGTTCACGCGGGATCCACTGGTACTTCACGCGCCGGGGATCCACGATGGAACGGGCCTTGGCCGCCAGCTTCTGCATGTCGGCGTGCTTGATCTTCCAGCGCCCGCTCATTTGCTCCACTACGAGCTTTGAATCCATCTTGGCCAGGATCCAGCAGTCAGGGTCAATGCCGTGGGCCAGTTCAAGGGCCGCGATGAGGCCTGAATACTCCGCCACGTTGTTGGATACCCGGCCCACGTACTCGGCCTTCTCGGCCAGGATCTCCCCGGTTCCGGGGTCGCGGACCAACGCGCCGTAGCCGGCAATGCCGGGGTTGCCGCGGGATCCGCCGTCGGCCTCCACAATCAGGGTGCGGCGCGCTCCTGCGGCGGGCGTGCGGGCAGCCGGGGGCTCTGCGCCGGAGTCGGGCTCCGGGTCAAACAGCGTCACTGCTCAGCTGCTCCACTCATCCGAGCGGACCAGGATGCAGCCGGAGTCGGGGCAGAAGACAATGTCATCCGCCGCGGCCTTGCGGATGTCGGCAAGGTCACCGGGGCTCAGCTGCATGCCGGAGCCTTCCGAGGTGCCGTGGAACAGCCGGGCAGCCCCGATTCCGTGCTTGGAGAGGGTCTTTTCGTATACGGCCAGCAGTGCCGGTTCGAAGGTGGCGGCCAGCTCGGTGCGGCGGGCTTCGGCGTCGGCACTGTCCGCGCCGATGACGGCCAGTTCGGCGTCGCGCTTTTCCTCCAGGCCGCGGCGCCGGGCGTGCAGTTCCTCCAAGGCGGCAACGGCTTCGGCCTGGCGCGTCCGGGCGGCCTCCAGCCGCTCCATCACGTCAAGCTCAACGTCCTCGAGGTCCGACCGGCGGCGCTGAAGGGAAACAATCTCGGCCTGCAGCGCGGTCAGCTCCTTGGAGCCGCCCTTGCCGCTGTCCAGGTGCTGCTGGTCACGGGCCATCCGGGCTGTCACGGACGCTACGTCCGCCTCGGCCCGGGTAAGTTCGCGTTCGATGTCGGCCACCTCGGTGCCGGCGCTCACGCGTGCGCTTTCAGCGGCGGCAACGGAGTCGGCAAGGGAAGCGATTTCAGGATTGTTGCTAACGTTGCGGGCCTGGTTCCGCAGGGCTTTGAGCCTGCTGTCCAGTGCCTGCAGATCCAGCAGCCTCAGCTGCTCCGCGGGCGATGCTTTTGCCACCGAAAACCTCCGTGTATATCCGGACCCACCTGGTCCGGCTCCCCTAAGCCTATGCCACCGCAGGCCTTCACTTCAGCCCGGGCGTCAGCACAAAGTCCCATGGATCGGTGTTCACTCCGCTGACCCGCACGTCCGCGGTGAAGCCCTGGTCATTCAGGACGTTCTCCAGGGCCGCGGCCGCCGGCGTGAGCCAGAGCCATTCGCTGCCGAAGTGCGAGACGTCGATCAGGTACGGGCGGCCGTTGCCGCCAAGGGCACGCTCACGCAGCTCCGACGCCGGATGGTGGCGCAGGTCGGCGGTGACGTAGACATCGGCACGGTGGGCGCGCACGGCGTCGAACAGGCTGTCACCGGCACCGCCGCACACCGCCACCCGGCGGACCAGGCCGTCCGCGTCTCCTGCCACCCGTACCCCGCCGGCCACCGCGGGCAGGATGCCGAACACGCGTTCGGCGAAGTCGGCCAGGCTGAGCACCTCGGGCAGCTCGCCGATCCGGCCGATGCCCTCTTCGGGCAGGCCTTCGGCGGCCGGCACCAGCGGGGCCACGTTGCGGAGCCCGAACGCGTCCGCCAGCACGTCTGAGACACCGCCCACGGCGCTGTCGCCGTTGGTATGTACGGTCAGGAGGGCGCAGCCGCCCTCGATCAGCCGATGCACGGCCTCCCCCTTGAACGTGGAGGCGGCCACCGAGTTCACCGGTTTCAACAGCAGGGGGTGGTGCGTCAGCAGCAGGTCGGCCCCCCATTCCAATGCTTCGTCAATGACTTCCCGGGTGGGGTCCACGGCAAACAGGATCTTGCGGACTTCCCGGTCTGCCCGGCCCGCCACCAGTCCCGGGGCGTCCCAGTTCTCGGCCAGGGATTCCGGCCATAGCTCCTCGGCAGCCAGCAGGACGTCGCCCAAGGAGGGCACATCGGCTTCCGGAGCCAGGTCTTCGGCAGTGTCCGCGCCGGGGCGCTCTTCGGGGTGCTCCGCTTCCATAGGTTTAGTTCTACCCTGCCGTCCTGCCGCGCTCAATTCCGCCGCACCAGCCGTGATGCACGGAACACTGCGGGAAAACCGCCGGGAGGACGCGGGAATCAATACGGGCCGGGGCGCATTGTTAAAGGACATGAAGACGTACGTACTTGGCGGAGGCTGCTTCTGGTGCCTCGACGCCCTATACCGCAAGGTCCGCGGCGTAACCGACGTGGTGTCCGGCTACACCGGCGGCGCCATGCCCGACCCGGACTACGACAGTGTCTGCTCCGGCACCACCGGCCACGCCGAGGTCGTGGCAGTGACGTTCGACGAGGACGCCATCCCCGGCGAGGTGATCCTGGATATGTTCTTCTCCCAGCATGACCCCACCACCCTCAACCGGCAGGGGTACGACGTCGGCACCCAGTACCGCTCGTCGATGTTCTACCGTGACGAGGACCAGCGCAAGGAGTTCGAAGCGGCGCTGGAACGGGCACAGGAGAACTGGAAGGATCCGATCGTCACGGAGATCGTGCCGCTGCCGCGCTTCTACCCCGCGGAAGATTTCCACCAGGACTTCTACGCCAAGCACCCGGGCACCGGGTACTGCCAGGTGATTATCAACCCGAAGCTGGGCAAGGCCCGCAAGTATTACTCCGAATGGCTGCAGGACTAGGGGCGGCCAACCGCGCCGATAGGCTGGGACGGGCAGATGTCCGTCCGGCATTGTTCGAAGAATTTTGAGGAATTGAGGAAAAGATGGCTCGTATATATGACGACGTGACGCAGTTGGTGGGCGGTACTCCGCTGGTCCGCCTGAACCGGCTTGCGGCCGGCCTCCCGGCCCAGGTGGCCGTGAAGCTGGAGTTCTACAATCCCGCCAACAGCGTCAAGGACCGCATCGGCGTGGCCATCGTGGATGCCGCCGAAAAGGCCGGCGCCCTGAAGCCCGGCGGCACCATCGTGGAGGGCACCTCCGGCAACACCGGCATCGCCCTGGCCATGGTCGGCGCTGCCCGCGGCTACCGGGTCATCCTGACCATGCCCGAAACCATGTCCACCGAGCGCCGCGTGATGCTGCGCGCGTACGGTGCGGAGATTGTCCTGACCCCCGGTGCCGAAGGCATGCGAGGAGCGGTTGACAAGGCCAAGGAAATCGTTGCCACCACGGACAACGCCATCTGGGCCCAGCAGTTCGCCAACGAAGCGAACCCCGCCATGCACCGCGCCACCACGGCCGAGGAAATCTGGGAAGATACCGACGGCAAGGTAGACATCTTCGTCGCCGGCATCGGCACCGGCGGCACCGTGACCGGCGTCGGACAGGTCCTGAAGAAGCGCAAGCCGGGTGTGCAGATCGTGGCCGTGGAGCCCAAGGACTCCCCCATCCTCAACGGCGGCTCCCCGGGACCGCACAAGATCCAGGGCATCGGCGCCAACTTCGTGCCTGAGATCCTCGACACCACCATCTATGACGAGGTCTTTGACGCCTCCATCGAGGACTCCGTAGCCACGGCGCGCGCACTGGGCACCCAGGAAGGCATTCTCGGCGGTATTTCCTCCGGTGCCATCGTCTGGGCGGCACTGGAACTCGCCAAGCGCGAAGAGAACGCCGGTAAGCTGATTGTTGCCACCGTCTGCGACTTTGGAGAACGTTACATCTCCACCGTCCTGTACGACGATATCCGCGGCTAGTTACGCGTTCCGCCCGACGGGGCGGAAATCCCGAGCAGAAAGTTCTCTGTGAGTCTGTTAGCCCGACTGCGCGAAGACCTCGACGCCGCCGCTTCCCACGATCCGGCGGCGCGGGGCTCGCTTGAAAACCTTGTTGTCTACTCCGGCCTGCACGCCATCTGGATGCACCGGCTGACCCACCGAATGTGGGCGCGGCCGGGCCTGCGCTTCCCGGCACGCGTGCTGTCCCAGCTGACGCGATTTGCCACCGGCATCGAGATCCACCCGGGAGCCACCATCGGCCGGCGCTTCTTCATCGACCACGGCATGGGGGTGGTTATCGGCGAGACCGCCGAGATCGGCAACGACGTCATGCTCTACCACGGTGTGACCCTGGGCGGACGGTCGCTGGCGAAGGTCAAGCGGCATCCCACCATCGGCGACGGCGTGACCGTGGGAGCCGGCGCCAAGATCCTGGGCCCGGTGACCATCGGCGCCAACAGCGCGGTGGGTGCCAATGCCGTGGTGGTCAAGGACGCGCCGGCGGACTCGATTATTACCGGCATCCCGGCCAAGTGGCGGCACCGGGACACCAAGATGACCCAGCCCGCCGTCGATCCCGCGGAATACGTCGACCCCGCCATCTACATCTAGCCGAATCCCCGAGGATCCCCCGGACATCGCACCGGAATCAGGAAAGGCCCGCAGCAGTTGCTGCGGGCCTTCCCTGATTAACGCTGTCCCATGACGCTGCTAGTGGGTGTCCACTGCCTCGACCTCGGAGCGGTCCTCGCCCCACATGGTGTGGAAGGTACCCTCGGCGTCCACCCGGTGGTAGGTGTGCGCACCGAACAGGTCCCGCAGGCCCTGGGTCAGGGCTGCCGGCAGGCGCTTGCGGCGCAGGCCGTCATAGTAGGCCAGCGACGAGGAGAACACCGGTACGGGGATTCCCAGCTGCACGGCAACCGAGACCACCCGGCGCCAGGCCGGAACAGCTGCGGCGATCGACTCGGCGAAGGCCGGGGCGAAGAGCAGGTTGGCCGGAGCAGCACCGCCGGCGTAGGCCTTCATGATGTCGTCCAGCAGCTCGGCGCGGATGATGCAGCCGGCGCGCCACAGCGACGCGATTTCGTCCAGCTTCAGGTCCCAGCCGTATTCCTTGGCGGCGGCACCGAGCATGTCGATGCCCTGCGCGTAGCTGACCAGCTTGGAGGCGTAGAGGGCCTGGCGCACATCATCCACGAACGTTTCCGGCAGCTCGACAGTGGATTCGCGGCCTTCCAGCGTCTCCTGCGCAATTCCGCGCTGCTCGCGCTGCGAGGACAGGGCGCGGGCAAAGACGGACTCGGCAATGGCCGAGACGGGTGAGCCCAGGTCCAGGCCGGAGACGACGGTCCAGCGGCCGGTGCCCTTCTGGCCGGCGGAATCCACCACCACGTCGACGAAGGGCTTCCCGGTCCGGGCGTCCACATGGCCCAGCACTTCGGCGGTGATCTCGATCAGGAAGGAGCTGAGCTGGCCCGTGTTCCACTCCGTGAAGATCTTCGCCTGTTCGGCCGGTTCAATGCCCGCGGCCGAACGCAGCAGGTCGTAGGCCTCACCGATGACCTGCATGTCGGCGTATTCGATGCCGTTGTGCACCATCTTCACGAAGTGGCCGGCGCCGTCGGTGCCGATCCAGGTGCAGCACGGCTCGCCGTCGTACTTGGCGGCGATCTTTTCCAGCATGGGGCCCAGCGAGTCATAGGACTCGCGGGAGCCGCCGGGCATGATGGACGGGCCCAGCAGGGCACCCTCCTCGCCACCGGAGACACCCACGCCCACAAAGTGCAGGTCCTTTTCCGCGAGGGCCGCCTCGCGGCGACGGGTGTCCTCGTAGTGGGAGTTGCCCGCGTCAATCACAATGTCGCCCGGCTCCAGCAGCGGCACCAGCTGGTCGATCACGGAGTCCACCGGTGCGCCGGCTTTCACCATGATCAGGACGCGGCGCGGCTTTTCCAGATTGTCGACCAGTTCCTGCAGGGACTCGGTGCGGATGAAGTCCCCTTCGTCGCCGTGCGCAGCCAGGAGCGCATCGGTTTTTTCGATGGAACGGTTGTGCAGGGCCACTGTGTAACCGTTGCGTGCGAGGTTGCGGGCAAGGTTAGCGCCCATGACGGCAAGGCCGGTTACACCAATTTGTGCACTCAAGTTCTCTCCAAGGATCTTTCGGGTGCCCAGCGGGCACAGGGCAGGCGCTGGGTGAGTCGCGCCGTGTTCACGCTCCAGCCTATGCTTCCTCGCCGCCTTGCCGCCACACGCCTCGAAGGCGCGCCCCTAGCGGCGGTAGCCGTTGACCAGCGCGGCCACCGCTTCGACCGTATCGATGCCGTCATCCAGGGTCGCGTTGCGGGAGCTCAGCACCACCAGGCTGTAATCCTTTTCCCCGCCCTGCACAAAACCTGCGCTGCCGACGTTCCACCCCGCCTCATCGTCCTGCAGCCAGCCGTTCTTCAGTGCCACCTCTGCTTCACCGGCTCCGGCAGTGATGCCCCAGCTCTGCTCTGCGCAGACGTTGCGCATCAGCGACACGGCAAAATCGAGCAGGTCCGGATCCAACCAGTCCGCGCCGCAGGCGGCCGTCCGGATGATCTGCAGCTGGTCCGCCGCGCTGGTTTCGGTGGCGCCCCACATCTCCCCTGCCTCGGTATCGGAGACGCCGATCAATTCATAGGTCCGGTTGAGGGCGGGTCGGCCTCCCAGCAGCGCGTACAGCTCACTGGTGGCGTCGTTGTCGCTGAACTCGATCATCCGCGCCGCCAGTTCCTCTTCCTCTTCCGTGAGGCTGCGCCCGTCCTCGGTAGCTTCACGGATAAGGGTTAGCAGGATCGGAACCTTCACGAGGCTGGCTTCGAGGTAGCGGCCGCCGGAGTTATAGCTCCAGGACTCTCCGGAACCGTTGTCCAGGACGGCCACGGAAAAATCAGTGTCCCGTTCGGCTGCCAGCGCATCAAGGCTCAGTTCCAGTGCCGCCGCCTCCGGGGCAGCCGGGCGGCCGGCGGCAGCGGGCGGGGCTGCGGGTGTGTGCGCATCTGGGGCCAATCCGCCGGCACAACCCGAGGTGGCCAGCAAAACCAGCACAGCAGCCGCCGCACCTATGGATTTCGCTCCCCTTGCCGTCATTGCACCCGCCTCGTCCTTGAACCGGTCAGCGCCCTGCAAAGGGCCCGGAAATTCCTCCATTAACAGATGTAGCACGGCGGTTGGGGCCGTTCCTGGCTGACGCCGGGGTGTTCGCTGCCGGCGAGGAGCGACACTTTAACGCCAAAAGCCGCCGTTGTCCTCCGCAGTTTCTGCGGAACACAGCGGCGGCTGTCTGGTGGGTCCTACCGGGATCGAACCGATGACATCCACGGTGTAAACGTGGCGCTCTACCAGCTGAGCTAAAGACCCTGAACAATACTGCTAAATACTGCTGCAGACCCGGGCGGATAAAACCCGCAGGCCCTGCATCACGAGGAACTACATTACCGCAGAATCCGCACCCCGCCTAATCGGCGTTCCGTCCGGGCAGCGGACGCGGCACTTCCCCCTGCTTCGGCAGGTCCGGCAGGTTCCGGGCGAGCCAGGCGAGGGCAGTGCTGACACCCATGTCGATCTTGAGGTCGGCCAGCGGGTCACCGCGGGTGGCTCCGCGGTTGATGATCACCACCGGCTTGCCCGCCTTGGCCGCATAGCGGACAAAGCGGAGCCCGCTCATGACGGTCAGGGAGGATCCGGCCACCAGCAGGGCGCCTGCCGCATCCACCACGGAGAAGGCCCGCGCCACCCGGTCCTTCGGCACGTTCTCACCGAAGTAGACAAAGTCCGGCTTGAGCATGCCGCCGCAAACCGGGCAGTCGGCGACCACAAAGTCATCCGTGTCGGCTATCTCCGCATCGGCGTCCGGAGCTATTTCCCCGTCCTGCCGGACCCGTTCCAAGAAGCCCGGGTTCAGGTTCTTGAGCAGCTCGGCAATCGCCTGCCGCGGGAAGACGGAGTGGCAGTCCAGGCAGATCACCCGGTCATACCGCCCGTGCAGGTCAATGACATTGATGCTGCCGGCGTCGGTGTGCAGCCGGTCAACGTTCTGCGTGATCAGTCCGGACAGCAGTCCGCGGCGTTCAAGTTCCGCCACGGCCGCATGTCCGGCATTCGGCTCGGCATGGCGCAGATGGTGCCAGCCGATGTGGTTGCGCGCCCAGTACCTGCGGCGCAGGTCCGGATCGCCCACAAACTGCTGATACGTCATCGGGTTCCGCGGCGGTGCGTCCGGTCCGCGGTAGTCGGGAATGCCGGAATCCGTGCTGAGGCCGGCACCGGTCAGCAGGGCGACCCGCCGGCCGCCCAGGTAGCCGACGGCGCGTTCAAGCTGCCGCAGTTCCTCCGGGTTCGGCGGCGGGACGGTGTCCGGGGCGCTGCGGCTGGCGAAGCCGGTCAGGCCGAGTCCGGGGCGGGGTTCTTCCTCACGCTGTACGCTCACAGTCCCTCCAGGGCGTTGCGGTACTGCTCGAGCGGGCGCGGTACTCCCGGTGCTGACCGGATGCAGGCCCGCAGGCGGCCGGACCCGTCAATGACGAAACTGGCCCGCTCGGCCAGTCCCCGGTCTTCATTGAAGATGCCATAGTCCCGGGCGGCGCTGCCGTGGGGCCAGAAATCGGAGAGCAGGTCGAACTCAAAGCCCTCCTCGTCCGCCCAGGCGCGAAGGGTGTACCTCGAATCACAGGACACGGCCAGCAGCCGCACCCCCGCTTTCCGGAACCGTCCCCTCTCCCCCTGCAGTGCCGCGAGTTCCCCGCGGCACACCCGGGAAAAAGCGAACGGGAAAAAGACCACAACGACGCCGGATCCC
Organism: Arthrobacter sp. Y3224198; assembly: GCF_059090025.1. Taxonomy (NCBI): domain Bacteria; kingdom Bacillati; phylum Actinomycetota; class Actinomycetes; order Micrococcales; family Micrococcaceae; genus Arthrobacter; species Arthrobacter sp. Y3224198. The sequence continues at coordinate 35,856 of NZ_JBNHFG010000004.1, read as the reverse complement.
CGGAGGCTGGAAAGGCGCACGTCCTCTCCAAACTGGTTGGGGAGGCGGAAGTCCGGAACCTCGGCGCCCACGCGTGGCAGGCTCCGGGTCACTTCTTGCGTCGGCTCACCAGCCGCGTGGCGGCCCAGTCCTCGGATACCGCCGGGGACGTCGTCACGTGCAGCCCCGCCGTCGGAGCCGCTTCCTCAATGTCTGCGGGAGGAACATAGCCGTCCCGTCCGGACTTGGGAGTCAGGACCCAGACCACGCCGCCGTCGTCGAGCGTGGTCAGCGAATCGACCAGCGCATCAACAAGGTCGCCGTCGTCGGCACGCCACCACAGGATGACGCCGTCCACTACGTCGTGGTCATCCTCGGTGAGCATTTCGCCCCCGATGAGGTCCTCGAGGTCGTCGCGGAAATCAAAATCCACGTCCTCGTCGTAGCCGAACTCCTGAACCAGGTCCCCGTCCTTGAAACCCAATCTGCTCGCCACGTTTTCCTCGGTGACGGCCTCGGCCTCGCTCACTTCACTCCTCCTGGTTGACTGCATAAATACAAGGGAATCACACATTTGCCCGATTCGCGCGGTCTCACAGTCAACCAAACACCCAAAAGCGGCACGCGACAAGGCCCGGCGGCGTGTACGCCTTCAGCGATGCGCCGCCGGACAGGCTACGCAACATCGGCGGCGCGGGACTAGAGTGGATTAAAAGCAGATTTGGGCGCCGAGGCGCGCATACGCGCAAGCGATGATCCGGCGGATAACGGCCGGGTCCACACAATGAATCTGGCAGACACAATCTGTAGATGAGAGAGGTTGGCCGTGGCCGCAGAAGACACAACGGACATCCTGAGCGGGTTAACCAACCAGCTACCGGACCGTGATCCTGAGGAAACCGCTGAATGGATAGAGTCGCTCGATGAGCTGATCCGTTCGCAGGGCACCGAACGCGCCCAGTACATCATGCGTTCCCTGCTCCAGCGCGCGGGCTCCCAGAGCGTGGGCGTGCCGATGGTTACCACCACCGACTACGTCAACACCATTCCCGTTGACCAGGAACCGGAATTCCCCGGCGACGAGGAGATCGAACGCCGCTACCGTGCCTGGTTGCGCTGGAATGCCGCCATCATGGTGCACCGCGCCCAGCGCCCGGGAATCGGCGTCGGCGGGCACATTTCCACCTATGCCGGTGCAGCCACACTGTACGAAGTGGGCATGAACCACTTCTTCCGGGGCAAGGACCACCCGGGCGGCGGAGACCAGATTTACTTCCAGGGTCACGCCTCCCCCGGCATGTATGCCCGCGCCTTCCTTGAGGGCCGGCTGTCCGAAGAGGACATGGACGGCTTCCGCCAGGAGAAATCCCGCGAAGGACATGCCCTGTCCTCCTACCCGCATCCGCGCAGCATGCCGGATTTCTGGGAGTTCCCCACGGTGTCCATGGGCATCGGTCCGATGAACGCCATCTACCAGGCGCAGTCAAACCGCTACCTGCACAACCGCGGCATCAAGGACACCTCCCAGCAGCACGTCTGGGCGTTCCTGGGCGACGGCGAAATGGACGAGCCGGAATCGCGCGGCCTGCTGCAGCTGGCCGCCAATGACAAGCTGGACAATCTGACCTTCGTGGTCAACTGCAACCTGCAGCGCCTCGACGGACCTGTCCGCGGCAACGGCAAGATCATGCAGGAGCTGGAAGCCTTCTTCCGCGGCGCCGGCTGGAATGTCATCAAGGTTGTCTGGGGCCGCGAGTGGGATGACCTGCTGCAGCGCGACAAGGACGGCTCGCTGGTGGAGATCATGAACTCCACCCCTGACGGCGACTACCAGACCTACAAGGCCGAGTCCGGCGGGTTTGTCCGCGACCACTTCTTCGGCAAGAGCCCGGAGACCAAGGAACTTGTCGCGAACCTGACCGACGAGGAAATCTGGAACCTCAAGCGCGGCGGCCATGACTACCGCAAGGTCTACGCCGCCTACAAGGCCGCCATGGAGTTCAAGGGTGCCCCCACGGTCATCCTGGCCCACACGGTCAAGGGCTACGGCCTGGGCACGCACTTCGAAGGCCGCAACGCGACCCACCAGATGAAGAAGCTGACCCTGGATGATCTGAAGGCCTTCCGCGACCACCTGCGGATCCCGATCAGCGACGAGCAGCTTGAAGCCGATCCGTACCAGCCGCCGTACTACAACCCGGGTGCGGACGCCCCCGAGATCAAGTACATGCTCGAGCGCCGGCGTGAACTGGGCGGCAACGTCCCCGAACGCCGGGTAAAGCACGAACAGGTGCACCTGCCGGACGAGAAGGCCTACGAGGTTGCCAACCGCGGCTCCGGCAAGCAGCTGGCAGCCACCACCATGGCCTTCGTGCGCCTGCTCAAGGACCTGATGCGGGACAAGGAATTCGGCAAGCGGATTGTGCCGATCATTCCCGATGAAGCCCGTACCTTCGGCATGGACTCCTTCTTCCCGACGGCGAAGATCTACAACCCCAAGGGCCAGAACTACCTGTCCGTGGACCGGGACCTCGTCCTGGCCTACAAGGAATCCCCGCAGGGCCAGATCGTGCACGTGGGCATCAACGAAGCCGGCTCCATTGCCGCCTTCACCGCGGCGGGCACGTCCTACGCCACGCACGGTGAACCGCTGATCCCGGTCTACGTGTTCTACTCCATGTTCGGATTCCAGCGGACCGCCGACTACATCTGGGCGGCCACCGACCAGATGGCCCGCGGCTTCCTGATCTCCGCCACCGCCGGCCGCACCACCCTCACCGGTGAAGGCCTGCAGCACGCGGACGGCCACTCGCCGATCCTGGCCTCCACCAACCCCGCGGTGAAGACCTACGATCCGGCCTACGGCTACGAGATCGGACACATTGTCCGCCACGGACTCGAGGAGATGTACGGTCCGGATTCCAAGGATCCGAACGTCATCTACAACCTCATGGTCTACAACGAGCCGATCCAGCAGCCCAAGGCCCCCGAGGACCTGGACGTGGAAGGCATCATCAAGGGCATCTACCTGCTCGCACCGGCGAAGATCGACGGGCCCCGCACGCAGCTGCTGGCCTCCGGCGTCGCCGTGCCGTGGGCGCTGGAAGCCCAGAAGCTGCTTGCCGAGGACTGGGGCGTGTCCGCCGACGTCTGGTCCGTGACGTCCTGGAACGAACTGCGCCGCGACGGCCTGGCCGCCGAGGAGGAAGCGTTCCTGAACCCCGGTTCCGAGCCGCGCGTGCCGTTCGTGACCCAGCAGCTTGCCGGAGCCACCGGCCCGATCGTGGCCTCCACGGACTACATGAAGGCCGTGCCGGACCAGATCCGCCAGTTCCTGCCGAATGAATTCGCCACCCTCGGTGCGGATGACTTCGGTTTCGCGGATACCCGTGCAGCAGCCCGCCGGTACTTCAAGATCGACAGCCACTCCATGGTGGTGCGTGCACTCGAGATGCTCGCCCGCCGCGGTGAAGTCGACGCCAACGCCCCCAAGGAGGCCATGGAGAAGTACCACCTGCTGGATGTGAACGCCGGCACCAGCGGAAACGCCGGAGGCGACGCGTAAGCGCCCAGGGAAAAACGAAAGGAACCGTCGCAATCCGCGGCGGTTCCTTTCGTTTAAGGCCGGGGTCGCTCAGAGGCAGGAGGCGGCAGCATGGCTGGCTGCCGGGGATACCCGCCTAGCGAACTTGTAGCCTTTGCACAAAATGGTGGTTCCCGAACGCAGGCCGTAAGCTCGCAGGTATGCCAGTGAGCCCCAGCACCTCCGCTACCTCCAAGCCGAAGCGGCCGGTTGCCGACCAGCCCACAGTGGAGCGCCTGAAGGCGAATATCGGCAAGCTGTCTACGGCCACCCTCCAGCAACTGGACATCTCCCTGCCCTGGTACCGGGGACTGCGTCCGGACGAGCGCTCGGCACTGGGAATGGTCGCACAGAAGGGCATTGCCTCCTTTGTGAACTGGTACCAGCGTCCGGCCTCGCCGGCCTGGGTGCTCAGCGACGTTTTCGGCACCGCGCCCACCGAACTTACCCGCTCCATCAGCCTGCAGAAAGCACTGCAGCTGATCCGGGTGGTGGTCCAGGTGGTGGAGGACCTCGTGCCGGAACTGGCAGCAGGTCCGGCCCAGCCGAAGCTGCGCGAGGCCGTCCTGCGCTATTCCCGCGAGGTGGCTTTCGCTGCCGCGGATGTTTATGCCCGTGCCGCCGAGACCCGGGGCGCCTGGGACACCCGGTTGGAAGCCCTGGTGGTGGACGCGATCCTGCGCGGTGAAAGCTCGGACTCGCTGCGCTCCCGGATTGCCGCCGTCGGCTGGACCTCCACCGCCCCCGTTACCGTGATGGTGGGCGGCTCTCCGGCTGACACCAATGCCAGCTTCGTTAATGAACTCCGCCGGGCCACCGGCCGGCTCGCCGAGGACACCTTGGTGGGCATCCAGGGCGAACGCCTCATCCTGGTACTGGGCGGGCTGGAGGACAAGGCTTTTTCCTACACGCGGCTTTCCGAACTCTTCGGCCCGGGACCCGTGGTCTACGGACCCCCCGCCGACTCGCTGGTGGAGGCCGGGCCGTCTGCGCAGGCCGCCTTTGCCGGACTTACGGCCGCCCGCGCCTGGCCTGCCGCGCCCCGCCCGGTGGCCGCCGATGATCTGTGGCCCGAGCGCGTGATGTCCGGTGATCCCACGGCCCGCCAGGCCCTGGTGGAGAGCATCTACACTCCCCTGCTGGGTGCCTCAAACGGGCTGGCGGACACGCTCAGCGCGTACCTCTCGCTGGGCCACTCCCTGGAGGCAACCGCCCGGGAACTCTTTGTCCACGCCAACACCGTCCGCTACCGGCTCCGGCGGGTCTGCGATGTCACCGGCTGGGATCCGATGCTGCCGCGGGAGGCCTTCGTCCTGCAGACCGCGCTGGTGGTGGGCAGGCTGGCCCCCAACGGAAAAGCAACCCCGGAAAAGCCTGCGGCACGGCTCTGAACCTTGCACCCGAACCACGGATGGCTTGTAGACTTCCTACAACCCCGTCCCGGGAGCTTGGTCTACGCAAACACCCGGTCCTGCCGCCTAAGTTTGGAAAGCTGTATACGTGCTTGCAATTGTCTGCCCCGGCCAGGGGTCCCAAACACCAGGATTCCTCGCGCCGTGGCTGGAACTGCCCGGAGTGCGGGATCACCTTTCCGCCATGAGCGACGTCGCCGGGCTTGACCTGATCGCGCACGGCACGGTCTCCGACGAGGAGACCATCAAGGACACCGCCGTCGCCCAGCCGCTGATCGTCGCCGCCGGCCTGATGGCTGCACGGTTGCTGCTGGACCCTTCGCAGCTGACCACGTCCACCGTGGTGGCCGGCCACTCCGTCGGCGAGATCACCGCATCCGCCCTTGCGGGGGCCCTGCCGGAAAAGGATGCCCTGGTGTTCGTGCGCGAACGCGCCAACGCCATGGCGCGGGCAGCAGCGGTGGAGCCCACCGGCATGAGCGCCGTCCTGGGCGGTGACCCCGACGACGTCGCAGCCGTCCTGGAAGCCGCCGGCCTGACCGCGGCCAACGCCAACGGCGGCGGCCAGGTGGTTGCCGCCGGAACGCACAACCAGCTCGAAGTACTCACCGCCGCCCCGCCGGCCAAGGCCCGGGTCATCCCGCTGAAGGTCGCCGGCGCGTTCCACACCTCGCATATGGCTCCGGCTGTCACCGTCCTCGAGGCGCTGCGCCCGTCGCTGTCTCCGCAGCCTCCGCTGCCCACGCTGCTCTCCAACTACGACGGCGCCGCCATAGTTTCCGGCGAGGCCAACCTGGACAGCCTCATCGCCCAGGTGTCCCGCCCGGTCCGCTGGGACCTGTGCATGGAGAACATGCTTGCCATGGGTGTGACCGGCCTGCTCGAACTGCCGCCGGCCGGAACCCTCACCGGACTGGCCCGCCGCGGCATGAAGGGCGTTCCCACCCTGGCCCTGAAATCCCCAGAAGATATAACCGCTGCCCGGGAGTTCATCCGTGAACATTCCGGCACCGCAGCAACAACCGGAGAAGGTAACGCGTGAGCACGCCCACCCTTAAGCAGTCCCCCGTCAACGAGTTCAGCCGGATCCTCGGCATCGGTGCTTTCCGCCCCGACGTCATCGTCAGCAATGACGATGTCTGCCAGTGGATCGATTCCTCCGACGAGTGGATCCGCCAGCGCACCGGCATCATCACCCGGCACCGCGCGGACAAGGGTACCTCGGTGGTGGACATGGCCGAAGCCGCCGGCCGCGAAGCCCTGGAAAACGCGGGCATCGACGGTTCCCAGCTCGGTGCCGTGATCGTCTCCACCGTGACGCACCCGTACGCCACCCCGTCGGCCGCCACCCAGATCACCGAACGACTCGGGGCAACCCCGGCGCCGGCCTACGACGTTTCCGCTGCCTGTGCCGGATACTGCTACGGCGTGGCCCAGGCCGATGCGCTGGTCCGTTCCGGTGCGGCCGACTACGTCCTGGTCATCGGCGTCGAGAAGCTCTCCGACTTCATCGACAACACCGAGCGCACCATTTCCTTCCTGCTGGGCGACGGCGCCGGCGCCGTGGTGGTCGGCCCGTCAGAGACCCCCGGCATAGCCCCCTCGGTCTGGGGCTCGGACGGCAGCAAGTCCGGAGCCATCGGCATGACCCACTCGATGCTGGACGTCCGTGAGCTGTCCCTCGCGGCCGAGGCCGACGGCGGCCTGTCCGCCGGCGACATTGCCGCACGGGACACCAAGCTCTGGCCGACGCTGCGCCAGGACGGCCAGACCGTCTTCCGCTGGGCGGTCTGGGAAATGGCCAAGGCCGCGCAGCAGGCCCTCGACGCCGCCGGCATCACCGCCGAGGATCTCTCCGCCTTTGTGCCGCACCAGGCCAACATGCGCATCATCGACGAAATGGCCAAGCAGCTGAAGCTGCCCGAGTCCGTCATCATTGCCCGGGACATCGCCGACGCCGGCAACACCTCCGCCGCGTCGATCCCGCTGGCCACCTACCGCCTGCTGAAGGAACACCCGGAACTGAGCGGCAAGCTGTCGCTGCAGATCGGCTTCGGTGCGGGCCTGGTCTTTGGTGCCCAGGTCGTTGTCCTCCCCTAAGCTGCACTACCATGTGCCGGTCCACCCGGGCCGGCACATCCCCTTAAACCACACCGCTCCGGCGGTTGGAAAACCGGACCGGTCACGTACCGGCACTACAAGAAAAGGAGCCACCATGGCTAGCAACGAAGAAATCCTGGCCGGCCTCGCCGAGATCGTCAACGAAGAGACCGGCCTGGCCCCCGAGGCCGTCGAGCTGGACAAGTCCTTCACCGACGACCTGGACATCGACTCCATTTCCATGATGACCATCGTGGTCAACGCCGAAGAGAAGTTCGGCGTGCGCATCCCGGACGAAGAGGTCAAGAACCTGAAGACCGTCGGCGACGCCGTGGACTTCATCTCCAACGCCCAGGCCTAACCCTCCGGCGGCCGCTGCCAAGCGGCGGCCGCCCGGTACCGCCGGCACCTTCAACAGTTACGTTTCAAGAGAGTGAATCATGGCCCGCAAAGTAGTCATCACAGGCCTTGGCGCAACCACGCCCATCGGCGGGGACGTCCCGACCATGTGGAAGAACGCGCTGCAGGGCGTCTCCGGCGCCCGTACGCTGGAAGACGATTGGGTGGAGAAGTACTCCCTGCCCGTCACCTTCGCCGCGCGGGTCACGAATCCCGCCTCTGAAGTACTTTCCCGCGTCGAAGCCAAGCGCATGGACCCCTCCACCCAGTTCGCCGTCGTCGCCGCCCGTGAGGCCTGGGCCGACTCGGGACTGGAAGACGTGGACCAGGACCGCCTGGCGGTCACCTTCGCCACCGGAATCGGCGGCGTCTGGACCCTGCTCGACGCGTGGGACACCCTCCGCGAAAAGGGCCCCCGCCGCGTCCTGCCCATGACCGTTCCGATGCTGATGCCCAACGGCCCCGCCGCTGCCGTCAGCCTCGACCTCGGCGCCCGCGCCGGCGCCCACACCCCGGTGTCCGCCTGCGCCTCCGGCACCGAGGCCCTGCACCAGGGCCTGGAGCTCATCCGCTCCGGCAAGGCCGACATTGTGGTGGCCGGCGGCGCCGAAGCCTGCATCCACCCCATGCCGCTGGCATCCTTTGCTTCCATGCAGGCACTCTCCAAGCGCAATGGTGATCCCGAGCGTGCGTCCCGGCCCTACGACCGTGACCGCGACGGGTTCGTGATGGGTGAAGGAGCCGGCGCGCTCGTACTCGAAAGCGAAGAGCACGCCCTGGCCCGCGGTGCACGGATCTACGCCGAACTGGCCGGGACCGCTGTCACCGCCGACGCCTACCACATCACCGCACCCGACCCCGAGGGACTGGGCGCCACCCGCGCGCTGAAGGCCGCCATGTTCGACGCGCGGGCGCAGGCCGAAGACGTGGTCCACGTCAACGCCCACGCCACCTCCACCCCGGTAGGCGACAAGCCGGAGTACACGGCGCTGAAAGCTGCCCTGGGCAATGTCCTGGACGGTGTGGCCGTCTCGGCTACCAAGTCCCAGATGGGCCACCTGCTCGGCGCCTCCGGCGCCGTCGAAGCGGTGCTCACTGCGCTGGCGGTCTACGAACGCCAGGCTCCGGCCACCATCAACCTGGACAACCAGGATCCGGAAATCCCGCTGGACGTGGTCACCACGTCCCGCAAGCTGCGCGACGGCGACATTGTTGCCCTGAGCAATTCCTTCGGCTTCGGCGGGCACAACGCCGTCGCCGTTCTGCGCAACCACTAGCGGCGGCAGCAACGCCGCACTACGGAACAGGCGTCCGGTCGCCGCGGGGACCGGACGCCTGTTTTTTATGCCATGGAGTTGGTGGCCGGGTCAGCCGACCTGGTGCAGCCAGCGCACCGGTGCCCCGTCGGCAGCGTGCCGGAAGGGTTCGAGTTCCTCGTCCCACGCCTCGCCCAGTGCGAGCGAGAGCTCATGGTAGACCGCGGACGGGTCGCCGGCTCCGCTTTCGTAGGCGTAGCGGATCCGGTCCTCGGAGATCATGATGTTGCCGTGCACATCGGTGGCGGCGTGGAAGATGCCCAGCTCCGGTGTGTGGGCCCAGCGGCTGCCGTCGGCGCCGGGGCTCTGTTCCTCGGTGACTTCGTAACGCAGGTGGGCCCAGCCGCGCAGGGCAGAGGCGAGGAGGGAACCGGTTCCCTGCGGCCCGGTCCAGGCAATTTCCGCCCGTACCATCCCGGGCGCAGCCGGCTGAGGGGTCCACTGAAGATCCGTTCGCTTCTCAACGACGGATCCGATGGCCCACTCAATATGAGGGCACAACGCGGAAGGGGCAGAGTGCACAAAGAGTACTCCGCGCGCCATCACAACAGACATTCCATCCTCCATAGCTGTAGGTACGTCTTCCCCAACGACCTGCTGTATGGGCGGATTTGTTGTTCCAGCGTCCCGCTGTCCATCATTGTGCCGCAAGTTATCTGTTTGTGCCAATGTGGTGCGGCGTGGCGGGCCGGAAGCCTGTGACACGGGACCCGGTGCCGGCTCCGTTAAGCCCGTGGATGAGCCTGGGCGTAACTCTGCCGCAGCCGGTCCACGGAGACGTGCGTGTAGAGCTGGGTGGTCGCCAGGGAGGAGTGTCCCAGAATCTCCTGCACCGCACGAAGGTCTGCGCCGCCGTCGAGCAGATGGGTGGCCGCCGAGTGCCTCAGGGCGTGCGGCCCGGAGGCGGAGGTGTCCGGCAGCGCGGCCAGGAGCGCCGCGACGACGCTGCGGACCTGGCGCTGGTCAACCCGGCGGCCGCGTTTGCCCAGGAACAGGGCCGGGCCGCTGTCCCCCGCAGCCAGTGCCGGGCGGCCCCGGCGGAGCCAGTCATCCACCGCCACTGCTGCGGGCAGCCCGTAGGGGACGGTGCGTTCCTTGTTGCCCTTGCCGATGACCGTCAGGGTCCTGCGGTCCGGATCCAGGTCATCCACATCCAGGCCGGACAACTCTCCCACCCGGATACCGGTGGCGTACAGCAGCTCCACCATGGCCCGGTCCCTCAGGGCCACGGGTTCCCCTTCTGCGGCAGCAGCCTTCAGGCTCTCGAACAGCTCCTCCAGCTGGCTGCTGCGCAGCACGCCGGGAAGCGTCTTCTCCTTCTTTGGTGCCTTCAGCCGCAGGGCGGGGTTTTCCGGGATCAGTTCTTCCCGCAGTGCCCAGTTTGCAAAGCTCCGGGCCGTTGCCGCCCGCCGGGCCAGGGTGGCCCTGGCCTGCCCTTCGGCGCTGAGTTCCCCCAGCCAGCCACGCAGGATTCCGAGGTCAAGGTCCTGCAGGCTCTGGACTCCAGACGACAGGGCATAATCCAGGAGCTTGGAGACGTCCGACTCGTACGCCCGGACCGTATGTTCGGAGCGTCCCCGTTCCGCGGTCAGATACCGGCAGAAGCCGTCGACCGCTGCACTGAACTCTTTCGGCCAGGGGCCGGCGGATCCCTTTGATGTCACCTCTTTACTGTTCTCTCTTTGCCGGTGCCGTTCAAGCAGGCTCGCGGAGCCGGGCGGGAGCCTGTCGATACCGGCGCCGGGATCCGGGCGGGGTCGAACCGGAGGGTGCCCGCGATTGCCGGAAATCTTCGCTGTTCAGGCCGGCAGCGGCTCCATCCGCCGACAGGTGCGCCGCAGGTGTTCGGTTTCGGGTGCCTGTTCCAGGTCCAGCAAATAGCGCTTGGCCTCCACACCGCCTGAGTACCCGGTGAGGGCACCCCGGGAGCCCACCACCCGGTGGGTGGGGACGATGATGTTCAACGGGTTACGGGCCAGAGCCGCGCCCACGCTCCGGGCCTTGGCTGCGTCGCCCAACCGTACGGCCATGTGCTTGTAGCTGGCCGTACGGCCGTAGCCGATGCCGCCGACCTCCTGCCACACCAGCCGCTGGAAGTCGGTGCCCAACGGATTGACGGCGACAGTGAAGCAGCACCGTGTGCCGTTGAAGTACTCAGTGAGCTGCCGCTCGGTGTCCTCGAAACCCTCCTCCGCGGCAATCCCGAAGGAAGTCCCGCCTCCGACAGGTGCCTCCGGCGGGCCAAGCCTGACCGCTGCCAGCACCCCGTCCACGGCGACAAGGGTAAGTACTCCCAACGGGGAGGTGATGATCTTGTGCGTAATCATGAGCAGTATTCCCTTCCGATCAGCGATGTCTTTGGTTGCGATGTCTGTTTCCGGTTCCTGTATGTGCTTTCGTGTGGTGTATCCCCTGCGTCGATCCTTGTGCAGCCTCACTACTGGGCTTACCGCCGGCCGCGGCGCCACTGCTCCGGGCCGGACCGTACGGCCAGCCCCTCCAGTTCCAGGCGTGCCAGTCCGGCCCTCACCCCGGGCGGTGACAGCCCCGCTACCGACGCAAGTTTGTCGACCGTGCTGCCGGTGCGGACCGGAAGCGCGTCCAGCAGCAGCAGGTCTTCAACGGTGAGTCCGTCATGTTCCGCTGCCGGCCCGGCGCCGCCGGCAACGCCGTCGTGCTGCAGGGTGTCCGACAGCGGACCGGCGAGTTCGACCACTTCCTGGGCATCGGTAACGCATACAGCACTTCCGTCGCGCAGCAGCCTGTGGCAGCCGGCCGAGTTGGCTGAATATACGGACCCCGGAACGGCACCCACTTCCCTTCCCAGCGCTGCAGCGTGGTGTGCGGTATTCAGCGCCCCGGACCGCCATCGCGCTTCCACGACAACGGTGGCAGCGGCCAGTGCCGCGATAATCCGGTTCCGCTGCAGGAACCGCCACCGGGTGGGAGCCGAGCCGGGCGGAACTTCCGAGAGGATCAGCCCCCGTGCCGCTACGGAGCGCAGCAGGTCTTCGTTGCCCGCCGGATAGAACCGGTCCGACCCGCACGCCATCACGGCAATGGTTGCCGCGGCCGCACCGGCAGCGCCTGCGAGCGCCGCCCGGTGGGCCTGGGCGTCAATCCCGTACGCGCCGCCCGAGATGATGGTGTATCCGCGGTTGGCCAGCCCGGCGGACAGATCCCCCGTAACGGAGAGCCCGTACCCGGTGGCGTCACGTGATCCGACCACGGCCACGGTCCGCTCGAGTTCCGGCAGGCCATGCGCAAGGTCTCCCCTCACCCACAAACACAAAGGCATTCCCAACTCCAAATGGCACAGCGCTCCAGGCCACCGCGGGTCCTCCGGAATCAGCAGATCGCCGCCCAGCCGCCGGATAGTGTCCAGATCCCTCTCCGGTGCCAGGTCGGCGACCCGCGGGCGCCACCGCTTCAGCCCCTCAGCCAAGGCGTATCCCTGCCCGGAGACTCCGGCAGCGGTAAGGATCCGGGACGTCTCCCCGATGAGTCCGGAGGTGAGGGGCACCTCGCCACTGGCTACCTGCAGGGCACGGACGGGACCGGCGGCCGCTACCAGTGCCAGGCCCGCCGTGTCAGACGGTTCGAACAGCCGGGACAATGCAGCCCGTGCCGCCGTCAGGTCCTGCGTCCCGGCGTTCATGCCGCCACCCCCTGCTGCCGGAATGCCAGCGCCTGCCCGACGTCGTCTGCATCCGGAACACCGTGTCCGCCCAGGTCCGCTATGGTCCACGCGACCCGGAGGACCCGGTCATACCCCCGCGCGGTCAACAGCTGGCGCTCCATGGCCCGGTCCAGTGCCGCGGTTGCCCCCAGCGGAGGCCGAAGCACGTCCCGGAGCAGTGTTCCGGTTACCTCCGCATTGGTTTCGCAGCCCAGCAGGCTCAGCCGTTCCCGCTGCCGGTCCCGCGCCCGTTGCACCCTTGCCGCTACGGTTTCCGTGTCTTCCGGAGCATCGGCGCCGAAGTAGTCCCCCAGTGATACCCGCTGCACGGTCAGTTGCAGGTCCACCCGGTCCAGCAGCGGTCCGGACAGCCGGCTGAAATACCGGCGCCTCTGCTGGGCGGTGCAGATGCAGTCGATGCCTTTGCCGGCCGCCAGTCCGCAGGGGCAGGGGTTCGCTGCCAGGACCAGCTGGAACCGGGCCGGATATACCGCTGTGCCGGCTGCCCGGTGCAACACCAGTTCCCCGCTTTCCAACGGTTGGCGGAGTCCGTCCAGGACCCGGCGTTCATACTCCGGGGCCTCATCGAGGAACAACACGCCGCGGTGTGCACGGGAAGCGGCTCCGGGCCGGGGAATGCCGGCACCGCCGCCGATCACGGCTGCCGTCGAGGCGGTGTGATGCGGGCTCTCGAACGGCGGCCGCCGCACCAACTGGCGGCACGGCTTGCCCTGCCAGGCAAGGGAATGGATGGCCGTCACTTCCATTGCCTGATCATCTGGAAGGTCAGGCAGGATGCCGGGCAGGCGTTCGGCCAGCATGGTCTTGCCTGCTCCAGGAGGTCCGGTCATCAGCAGATGGTGCGCCCCGGCAGCTGCGACCTCCACGGCAAATCGGGCTTCCTGCTGTCCCGCAACATCCGACAGGTCAGGGATTGGCGGGACGGTGTCCCCCTCCCCTACCCCGGCGCCTTCCGCTCCCCGGTGAACGGGCGGAGGAAAGGAGAGCTGATCCGGGTCCGCACCGAGATCAGCTGCAACCGCGGCAAGGCAGGAATAGCCGCGGACCCGCGCTCCAGGGACAAGGGCGGCTTCTTCCACGTTTTCCGCCGCAACGGCTATGTCCGTGAAGCCGGCGGCCACCGCGGCCATCACCGCCGGAAGGACCCCCCGGATGGGACGCAGCCTGCTGTCCAAGCCCAGCTCGGCGAGAAAGACACTCCGCTTCGGGCTTCGCAGCGATCCGCCGGCGGAAAGCGCCGCCACGGCAATGGCCAGATCAAAGCCGGAACCGTGCTTCGGTACGTCCGCGGGCATCAGGTTGACGGTGATCCGGCGCCGACTCAACGGCAGGCCCGCGTTCTTCGCAGCTGACTTCACCCGGTCGCGTGCCTCGTTCAGCGAGGCATCCGGCAGCCCGAGGAGGACAAAGGACGGCAGCGACTGCCCGATGTCGGCTTCGACTTCCACGATCCTGCCCTGCAGGCCCACCAGGCCCACTCCGTACGTCCGGCCCAGGCTCATGCGGACACCCCGTGCCCGGCCCTGCGTTCATGTCTGCATTCCATGCCCCGAGCTTCTCCCCGGGCGGAGCATCGCGTTCCCTTTTCCGGAACGGATGTGGAGAGCGGAAGGCCCGACGCGCATCAGCAGAAGGCTGTGGAGGACGGGTGGTTACCGGGACCTGCCGGAGACGGAACGCTATCGGGCGGAACGGAGCCTCAGCACGTCCTGGTAGTAGTCCTCGATAATCCGGACCACCGTACCGCTGCGGCGGTTGAACAACAGCGGCGACCAGCTCACGTCCCATCCGGATGTACGGCGGGTCCACTGCATGATGGCCACCGGATCGTGTTGCGGCAGGGTCCGGAGAGGGGCCAGGGATGCCTGTCCTGAACGAGACCCGATACCGCGGGGTATTTTCCCTCCCACGAATCAGCCGGCCTTCGCGACCCGCTGCACCCCGCGGATTTCGTCGGACGTCATGGTGCCGACCAGGTCCGCCTGTGACTTCACCCGTATCCCAATGATCTTGGCACCGTGTGAACCTGCTGATGTGCGGCCCGTTCCAACGGCGTCGAAGTTCTCCCAGGGAATGAAACCGGCGCCCTCGACGGTAATGCCGGCCGGAGACAGCCTGAGCAGCAGAGGCGCGCGCAGCTTCTTCCATACAAACAAGCAGCTTCCCCCGCTGAAGAAGACAAACCCAATCAGCCCGGCGACCGTCTCAGTCCATCCGTTGCCGGCGTATCGGGCGGCGTGGTGGTGGCTGCCGGTCAGGCCATGGACCATCAGCGCCAAACACGCCAGTCCGAACAGCAGGCACACGAACCCCAACCCGAGAACCCGGATCTTCGAAACCGAAAAGGTCACCGGTTTCAGACCACCGGCCCCGGTATCTGTTTCCGGGTTCGCCGATCCCCGTTTTGTCCACGGCTTGTCTTGCATTCCGCCCCCCCCCCATTCGTCGGCCCCATCATACGGTTCCGACGGCTGGGTCCGGCGGAGGGCCGTGCGGATCAGCCGATGGCGCGCAGATGCTCGATCTCGGGAGGGCCGCTGCCGTCGTCAATGACCGCGACCGCGTCCACACGCCGGTGCGTGAAATAACGCCCGTGGGCGCGCAGCCACACTCCGGACAGCAGGTGGAGGCGAGCCAGCTTGGCCGGATTGATGGCCTCAAACGGATGACCGAACGCCAGCGAGCTGCGGGTCTTCACCTCCACCACCACCAGAGTGGCTCCGTCCACCGCCACCAGGTCGATCTCCCCCTCGGGGCAGCGCCAGTTCCGGTCGATAATCTCCATTCCTGCCGCGGTCAGGTACTGCGCCGCCAATTCTTCGCCCCTGCTGCCCAGTATGTCCTTGGCTTTCATCCCGCCATGCTCAACCGCGGGCAGGGCCGGCCCCGGGCGGCTTCCCCCGGAAGTGCAGCGGACACCGGATACGCTGCACCCGGCGGCGTTGTGGAGGAGCGGATTTACTCCGACCGCACCCAGGGATCCCCTTGCTGTGCGCGGCGCCAGTACTGCCGCGGTTCCCCGGTTTCGCACACGGTATTGGTGAGCCAGATGGTCCGGTCCGGGTCCCAGCCGGCAATCACCGAGGCCGTGTCGCTGTCCACGGCCAGTGCCCGGCCGGCGCAGGCCAGATACCCCAGAACCGTCAGGTGGACGGCATTCCATTCCCGGGACACGCGTTCCCAGTCCGGGATCACCCACCGGCCGTCCCTGCCAGTGACCTGGAACCAGTCGTGCCGGCGGGAGGCAGTGACCTCCAACGGGAACAAACGGCACAGCTGCACCCAGTCGTCCCCGGTACGGATTTCGTAGGTCCGGCCACCCCCTCGAACCGGAATCGCGGTGGCCTCCCGCCACCCCGGGGCGTCCTCCACCAGGTCCAATCCGACGGGCAGCCGGCTGATCGTGCCGAGGAGGCCAACGGGGATCGACCACCAGGAACCGGAGGAGTAGCGGCGACCTTCCGCGACCTCTTCGGCGCGCGTGTTCCGCGCCCACTCCGCCAGTACTGTCCTCCGGTCCTGCCCCAGCGGTGCGGGGGCATCCGGATCCCGCCAGTCGACGGCCCACTGTTCCCGGGCACGGGGCTGCTCCCACCACCCGGCTTCCGGGGACGCCAGGACCCGGTCCGCCACAGGGCGCAGCGCTTCCCGGATGACCGGCAGCGCTGCCAGGACGTCCTCACCGTCCGGTGCCTGCCAGTACCTGGCTGTGGCCACGGCGACGTCGAGGGCAGCCAACACCGGCATCCCGTCCCGGTCCGGCACGTCCACGGCAGCAAGAAGCGCACCCAGTTCCTCCGGCGACGCGGCCGGAAGGTCGGTGGCTCCCCCGGCGTCGGCAGCCGTTCCGAACCGGACAACCGAAACCCCCTTGCCCGGGTCAAGCTCGTAGCCCAGGTTGAAGACGGCCGAGCTGATACGCGGCTCCAATTCGGCGGCCAGGGCCAGGCACAGCCGACGGCCCCGAGGTCCGGCAAGCAGCTGATCAGCGTTCATGCGGCCATCCTCGCACAGCACGCGTCAGTACGCGGTCAGTGCCCGGGGTACACCACCGGCATGGGAGTCAGCGTCACCGGGGAAAGCGAAAGCTCCGGCGGGCTGCCTGCGAAACCCCGCGCCAAGGTAATGTGCGGGCGAAGGACCCGCGCGAACCGGAAATTCGGATCCGACGCCATAAATGCTGACGTGTCCGCCACCCCGCAGGCGGCCAGGAAAGCCGTCAGCTCCCCCAGCAGCTGAGCATGCAGGGACGTCAGTTCCGGCGTCGGCCGGTATTCGGCGGCCAGGACCCGCGCGTGGGCGCCGAATCCGGCCATCCCGACAGGTTCCAGACGGAAGGAAGCAGCAGGCAAAAGCGCTTCGGTCCGGTCGATGTAACCACTCAGCAGCCGCTCATAATCCGGGAGCGCGATTCCGCTGGCACCGTTGATGACCCGGTACACGTCCAACACCTTGCCGAAATGGATCAGCGTCAGGTGCAGCTGCCGGCGCGGAACCGGGCGTGCCCCGCGCGGCGCCCCAGCGGCCAGCGCCTCCTGCAGTGACAGCAGGTGCGCCAGCGACGCGGCGTCGGGCTGCATCTGTGCATAAAGCCGGAGGTTGGCATCGAAGCCGGACCGGTTGGATTCGGGCATGGTCAAAGTCTAGGCTGCGGGACCGCTAAGCTGTCCGGCATGGCTTTCGACATACCGCGGCTCAGTGACGGCATGCTCCTGCTCCGGCCGCACACCGCCGCCGACCTTGACGCCGTGTACGCACGGTGCCTGGACCCGCTGACGATCCAGTGGACCACTGTCCCGCTGGGTTACACGCGGGAGATGGCCCAGGAGTATTTGGACGTGATCTCCGCGCCGCAGGACAACGCGGTGTCCTGGGCGCTCGACGCCGGCGGCGGCTATGCCGGCACCATCGACCTGCGGTTCCAAGGTGCGAACTCGGGCAATCTGGGCTTCGTCACGTCACCGGAATACCGCGGCCGCGGCCTGATGTCCCGCGCCGTGCGGCTGGTATTGGGTCATGCCTTCGATGAGCTGGGCTGGGACGTCGTGACCTGGAGTGCGAATGCCGGAAACGCCGGCAGCTACAAAACGGTCTGGCGCTGCGGCTTTCCGGCGCCCATCGCAGTTCCGTATCTGCTGAACCACCGCGGCAAAATGGTTGAAGGCTGGGTTTCCAGCCTGGCCAACGGTGATTCGCGGAAGCCATCGGTCAGCTGGGCAGACATCGCACGGCGGCTGCCGGCCGTGCCAGCGAGCGTGGAGTAGCGCCTAGAGCTCATCCGCCTTGGGCAGGGTCAGGTCGTCATTGCGGGTCAGTTCCTCCACATTGACGTCCTTGAACGTAATCACCCGCACGCTTTTGACGAACCGTGCCGAGCGGTAGACGTCCCAGACCCACGCGTCCTGCAGCGTGAGGTCGAAGTAGATCTCGCCGTCGGCCGAGCGGGCCTGGAGGTCCACATGGTTGGCCAGGTAGAAGCGCCGCTCGGTTTCCACCACATAGCTGAAGAGCCCCACGACGTCGCGGTACTCCCGGTACAGCTGGAGCTCCATGTCCGTTTCATAGTTCTCAAGGTCTTCGGCGCTCATGTTCCAATCATCCCCCTACTGGGCTTAGGTGCTCCCCCGGCCCCGCTGCCGATTCCCCGGGCCGGGGCTTGGAGCCCAGGTGCCAGGACATCCGGTGCAGCGGGGTTGGTCCATGGGTGTCGATGGCCGCACGGTGCGACTCGGTTGCATAGCCCTTGTTGATCTCCCACGCATAGTGCGGGTTCGCAGCGGCAAACTCTACCATCATGGCGTCGCGTTCGACTTTCGCCAGCACACTGGCCGCGGCCACGCTCAGGCACTGCATGTCCGCCTTGATCCGGGTGTGCACCTCCGCGGTGCAGCCCTCCCCGGGAGCCAGGGCGTTGGGAGCGCCGACGCCGGCGGCGGGCGCCTCCAGTTCGTCGAAGAGGCTTCCCTGCCGCTCCGGCGAGAGCCAGTTGTAGTTGCCGTCCAACAGCACGACGTCGGGGCGCCGGGTTTCGCAGACCTGGTCCCAGGCGCGCGTTCCGGCCAGCCGCAGGGCTCCGGTGAGGCCGAACAGGTCGATCTCGGCGGCGCTGGCATGTCCCACGCCCCAGGCCAGCGCCCACTTCTTGATCTGCGGCACCAGGGCGTTCCGGTCGGCGACGGAGAGCAGCTTGCTGTCCCGTACGCCTTTGAGGGAGCGCACGGTGGCCAGGTCCACGGCCACCAGCCCCACCGAGACGGGCCCGGCCAGGGCGCCGCGGCCCACTTCGTCGCATCCGGCCAGGATGCGGTGGCCCTGCGCGCTGAAGGTGCGTTCAAAGCGCAGGGTGGGTGCCTTGGCGGCCGGCTTGGCGGCGGCCCGGCGGGACGGGCCGGCGGACCCGACGGCGGTGCTCACTTGCTGCTGCTTCCTTCGGGCTCGGGGACGTTCTCGAAGACCTCCGAATAGCTGCTGACGCCGCCTACGCGGTTCAGCGGCCACGCGGTCACCACGGCCTTGCCTTCGATGTCCGCCACGTCAATGAAGCCGCCGCCTTCACCGTACTGGTGTTCACGGGAGTCGGCGGAGGCATTGCGGTGGTCGCCCATGACCCAGACCTTGCCTTCGGGGACAACCACGTCAAAGGGAATGTCCGACGGCGTGGCGCCGGGGTAGATGTACGGCTCGTCGAGGGCTTCGCCGTTGACGGTGATCTTGCCTTCGGCGTTGCAGCAGACCACGTGGTCGCCCTCGGTGCCGATGACCCGCTTGACGAGGTGCTGCTGGGATTCGTCCGGCAGCAGCCCCACAAAGGTCAGCGCTTCGCGGACGGGGTTGGCGGGCTTTTCGACGCCCTGCGGCAGCCAGCCCTTGGTGTCCTTGAAAACCACGACGTCGCCGCGGTTCAGGTCCATGGGTTCGGGTACCAGGAGGTTCACGAAAATCCGGTCGTTGATCTCCAGCGTCTGCTCCATGGACCCGGATGGAATGTAGAAGGCCCGGAAAAGGAAGGTCTTGATCAGGAAGGACAGCACCAGGGCTATCACCACGATGGTCAGGACTTCGCGCAGCCAGGCGCCGAGGCCGCGGCTCTTCGGCTTTTTGGCGTGCACTGCATGGTCCCGCTGCTCCCCGGAGCCGGGCGTCCCCTCGGGGGACTGGTCCGGTTGCTGCGACATTGCGTTTCCTCTTATTTCTCCGTTGTCCACTCGGCTCCTAAGGATAGCCGGTCAATATTGGTACTGCGCTCGAGCGGCCAAAGAATCCGCTGTGCCTGTCCGATCACGCGTTCGGTGGAGATCAGGCCGCCGCCGGGTGCTCCCAGCAGCGAGCGGGAATCGGCCGATTCGGAGCGGTGGTCCCCCAGCACCCACAGCCGGCCTTCGGGAATGACGACGTCGAATGCCTGCTCACTGGGTGCGTCTCCCGGATAAACGTACGGCTCCTCCAGCGGAGTTCCATTGACCGTGATCCGGGGATCCCCGTCCGTGCAGCAGCTGACCCGGTCGCCGGCCACCCCGACCACCCGTTTCACGTACACGGTGTCGCTGCCGGCCAGGCCGAGCCAGCGTCCGACGGTTCCCACCGCGTCCTGGAGGGCGGGCCGGCCGCTGTGCAGCGGCGCCAGCGAACCGCGTCCGTCAAACACGACGACGTCGCCGCGCCGGATCTCTTCCGAGGCATAGGCGGTGCGGGACACCAGGACCCGGTCCCCCGGCTCCAGCAGGGGCTGCATGGAGTTGGAGGGAATGTAGAAAACATCGAACAGGAAGGCCCGGACGAGGGCGGCGAGGATCACGGCCGCGGCGAGAGCACATAGCACAAAACGCCAGCCCGCAATCCGGGACCGGCGTTTTGTGTGCTTCGCGGAGGGTTCCCCGGAGGCGGATGCTGCAGTCAAGTAAATTACTTGGCGGGACGGAAGTCGCGCTTTTCCTTGATCTTGGCTGCCTTGCCGCGCAGGTCGCGCATGTAGTACAGCTTGGCGCGGCGGACGTCACCCTTGGAGACAACCTCGATCTTGTCGATGACCGGGGAGTGTACCGGGAAGGTACGCTCCACGCCGACACCGAAGCTGACCTTGCGGACCGTGAAGGTCGCACGGAGGCCGTCACCCTGGCGCTTGAGCACGAAGCCCTGGAAGACCTGAACACGGGTGTTCTTGCCTTCGATGATGTTTACGTGAACCTTGACGGTGTCACCGGCGCGGAACTCGGGGATGTCCGTACGCAGGGAAGCTGCGTCAACAGAATCTAGGATGTGCATTGTTTATCACTCCTGGTGAACGCCACAGGTCATCCACTTTGGTAACGGCAGCAAGAATGCGCCCGGAAAGCCGGGCCACACGGATGCTGTCGAAGTGAGGAGACCGGCATGACCCGAGGATGGGTTGCCGGTGTGCCTTGCTGTTGGCCGCGTTCCCCCTGTGGCAGGTACGGACCCAGATGACACAATGCTTTATTTTGCCATATCCTCCCCCGGGGCACCAATCAGCCGGTGCCCCGGCCGGGAGGTATCAGGCGGGCGGACGGATCCTGCCGTCGCGCACCTCGTATCCCAGTGCGGCCAGGGTGGCCAGGTCCGCCTTATCCAGCGACGCGGCGTCGAACTTCTCGATGAGGTCCGGACGGCGGGCGGCCGTGCGGCGCAGCTGCTCGTCCCGGCGGAACCGGGCGATCCTGCCGTGGTTGCCGCTGAGCAGCACCTCGGGCACCGGCCGTTCCCGCCAGGCGGAGGGCTTGGTGTAGACCGGGTATTCCAACAGGCCGTCGGAGTGCGATTCCTCCACCAGGGACTCGGGGTTGCCCACCACGCCGGGCACCAGGCGGCCCACGGCCTCCACCATGGCCAGCACGGCCACTTCCCCGCCGTTGAGCACATAGTCGCCCAGGCTGACGGGCCGGACATCGAACCGTTCCCCCGCCCATTCCAGCACGCGTTCGTCAATACCTTCGTAGCGCCCGCAGGCAAAGACCAGGTGCTTTTCCTCGGCCAGTTCATAGGCCATGGCCTGCGTGAAGACCGCACCTGCCGGCGATGGAACAATCAGCACGGGCCGGCCTGCGCTGTCCCCGGCGACACTGTCCCCGGTGGCAGTGTCGCCGGCCACCGATTCCAGCGCCTGCGCCCAGGGTTCGGGCTTCATCACCATGCCGGCGCCGCCGCCGTACGGGGTGTCATCCACGGTCCGGTGCCGGTCCGTGGTGAAGTCCCGCAGGTCGTGGACGGCAAGCTCCAGCAGGCCTTCGGCCCGGGCCTTGCCGATGAGGGACAACTCCAATGCGGCGAGGTATTCGGGAAAAATGCTGACGACGTCGATACGCACTTACTGTCCGGCTTCCTTCGTGTCTCCCGCGTCGGTTTTCTTTTCGTCCGGCCTGTTCAGCTCGAACAGCCCCTCCGGCGGGGTCAGCAGCACGTAGCCGCCGTCGATGTTCACTTCGGGGACAATCGCCTCGACGAACGGCACGAGGATTTCCCCGCCCTTGGCGTCCTCGACCACCAGCAGATCCTGGACGGTCAGGGTGCGCAGCGCGCTGACCGTGCCAACGACGTCGTCACCCACCCGGGCCTGCAGGCCGACCAGTTCGTGCTCGTACCAGCCTTCATCGTCGTCGTCCTCGTCCACCGTCTCGGTGTCGATGAACAGCTTGGCGCCGCGCAGCTCCTCGGCACCGTTGCGGTCGGCGATCTCTTCGAAACCGAGCAGCAGGATGTCCTTGTTCCAGCGGGCACTGAGCACCGTCAGCGGACCCTTCGAGGCCGGCTCCACGGTGAGTTCGGTGCCGGGCACAAAGCGGTCGCCGGGCGCGTCGGTCAGGACCTGGACGGTCACCTCGCCGCGGATGCCGTGCGGCTTGCCGATACGTGCCACCTGTAACTGCATGGAATCTCCTCTGTCGCCGATTGTTGCCTGGGGTGCGCGGACCGGAGGCCCGCCTCACAAAAAATCCGGCCCCTGCACCATTATCTGGTGTCGGGGCCGGATCCTGTGTACTGCTGCTACTGCGCTTACTTCTGGTACTGCAAGGAAGAACTGTCCGCTTCCGCAACACCGCCGGTGATCAATCGATCAGCTCAGCGGCGCCGGTCCGTGTCCACTACGTCCACCCGGACCTGCTCACCGTTGGCAAGGGCGGCGATGACCGTGCGCAATGCACGGGCGGTCCGTCCCTGCCGGCCGATGACGCGGCCCAGATCGTCCTGGTGAACCCGAACCTCGAGGGTTTCCCCCCGGCGGTTGCTCTTGGCGGAAACCTTGACGTCCTCGGGACTGTCAACGATTCCGCGCACGAGGTGCTCCAGCGCTTCAGCGAGCAAGTTACTCAGCCTCAGCCTCGGCGGAAGCCTCGGGAGCTTCCTCCTTCTTGGCCTTGGGGGTGATTGCCTCGGGGACAATCACGGACTTCTTTTCGGGAGCCACGAAGGGCTCCTTCGGGGCCTTGGTACGCAGGGTACCTTCCTGGCCCTCGATGTTCTTGAACTTCTGCCAGTCACCGGTGATCTTCAGCAGTGCTGCGACCTGCTCGGTGGGCTGGGCGCCGACGCCGAGCCAGTACTGGGCACGGTCGGACTTGATGTCGATGTACGACGGCTCTTCGGTCGGACGGTACAGTCCGATTTCCTCGATGGCACGGCCATCGCGCTTGGCACGGGAATCCATGACAACAACGCGGTAGTGTGCTGAGAACTTCTTGCCGAGGCGCTTAAGGCGAATCTTTACGGCCACTTTTGTGGTCACTCCTGATCTGAAATGGGGCGAACCCGTACTTCTGCTCCCGTGGGGCGGGCCATAACGTTGGGGTTCAAAAGGACAAGATACATGCACGGAGAGAGGGGCCGCGCAGATCGAGTACCTGACCATTGTGCCAGATGACTCCGCCTTTTGCGACTTGCCGCCCCGCCGGCACTTGCAGGTATCCGGACGGGCAGCGGATCAGCGGACGGCTACCCGCAGGCGGTTGCGCCACGGGTCTTCGAACACCAGTTCCGCACCGGTGTGGAAACTGTCGATTCCGGCTACCCGGAGTCGGTCCGCCAGCCCGGCGACGTCGTCGTCCGATGACACTCCGATCAGCACCTCCCCCAGCCCGAGCGTGTCCCGGCGCGGACCGGCACCCCGGCTGTTCCAGACATTCATCGCCATGTGGTGGTGATACCCGCCGGCGGAGACAAACAGGGCCTGGCCGTGGAATCCGGCGGTCCGCTCAAAGCCCAGGGTGTCCACATAGAACGCCTCGGCCGTCGCCGTATCCCCCACTTGCAGGTGGACGTGCCCGACGCCGGCTCCGGCCCCGGCCAATCCGTCCAGGGCCGCTTCGGTCAGGTGGTCCCGGAGGTAGGTCTGCGGGGACAGGGTCAGGGATGCCATCTTCACCTCGCGGCCGGAGGCGGTGTTGTTCCATTCCCAGTCCCCGCGGGGCTTGTCGTAGTACAGCTCGATGCCGTTGCCCTCGGGGTCGGTGAAGTAGAAGGCCTCGCTGACCAGGTGGTCTGCGGATCCGACGAACGCCGCAGGGTCATACCGGGCAGCGGAGGCAACCGTTGCGGCCAGCGACGCCTGGTCGTCGAACAGGATGGCGGTATGGAACAGCCCCGCCTCTCCCCGTGCGGCAACCTGCAATCCCGGAGCCGGGGCCAGATGCACCAGCGGCACCGTGCCGCGGCCCAGGAACACCCCGCCGTCCGCCTCGGCAACGACGTCCAGACCCAGGGCGCCGCGGTAATAGGCGGAGACTGCCGCGAGGTCGCCCACCTTGAGCATCACCGTACCCATGGACAGGTCGGCGGGCAGCAGATCGTTTACTTGAAGGTTCATGTAATGAGTTTACTTGAACCTTCATCTATTTACCAGTCGGGCGTTTCGCTGGCCCTGCCAGCAGTTCCCGGACCACCGGGGTCTTCGCCTGTGTATAGTCGTCCCAGCCGACTGACCCTTCGGCCGCAGCGCGTTTGGCTGCCAGATACCGGGCCCGGGCAGCCGGGTCCCGGCGGAGCAGGTCCCGGAAGGCAAGGCGCCGCTGCCACGCCGTCCCGCCGGTTTCGACCACGTGCACCACATAGGTCCGTGCCGAACGGGAGGGACAGCTCAGCCAGCTGTGCCCGGGAAGACTGCCTTCAAGGTCGAAACCGACAGCTGCCAGATCCTCCGCCACCTGCAGGGTCCGCTCGCCTGCCACTCCCACAAGCAGGTCCACCACGTCCTTGGCCGGGAGGTCCGGCACCGAGGTGGACCCGATGTGCTCCACCCGGGCGTCCGGGACCTGACCGCGGATACGCGCGGCCATCGCTGCTGCCATGGTGGCCCATTCTGCGTGCCTGCTGGCAACCAGGACCACGGGTTGCTTCTCGCTCATGCATGCATCATGCCATCGGACAGGCGCGGGAGCCGCGCGCGCATCGCCACGCGTTTACCGAGCGCATCCAGGCCAAGGGCGGTTTCGTGTTGCCGCACACCGGCCAGCCCGCCCTCGGGGTGCCGGACGACTTCGAAGCCGCACCCGGCGTAGAACGGGGCGTTGAAGGGCACATCGGCGAAGGTGCTGAGCGTCATGGCGGCATAGCCCTGCTCCCGTGCCCAGTCCAGCGCGGCCTGCACCAGTGCCCGGCCCAGGCCGGCGCCTGCGGCATCGGGATGCACGGACAGCTGCTCCAGGTGGGCATGCCCGTCAATCTCCTCCAGCCGGGCGAAGCCGGCCGGGGGCCGCCCGGCCACCAGGATATGGCGGGCAGCAGCCAGCTCGGGCACTGTTGCTGCGGGCGGCAGCTGCCCGGAGCCCGCCGGCAGGACCGCGTCCAGCAGGGTGTCGGAGGCCGCTTCCAGTGCAGGCAGGAAGGCCAGGTCTTCCGGGTCCGCTTGATGGATGGGCGTGGCTGGTTTCATCGGTCAGGCGCTCCTAGTGTCCAAGGATTCCGGCGAAGCCCTCCAGCGGCGGCATCATCCTGCGGGGCGCCGGCGCGGGGACCGGCCCCTCGGAGGCAGCGTGTCCGTTCACGAGCTCGATGACGGCGCCCAGCTCCAAGGCATCAACGGCCGGACCCCCGTCCCATTCCGACAGGGGCACAAAGCGTGCTTCACGGTGTCCGCCGGCACCGGTGAAAGCGCTGACAGAGGTGGACAGCATCCCGCCGTCGTACACAAACGCAATGGAGTCCTGCTGTCCCTTGCCCTGCAGGTAGTCGACTACCAGGAGCCGGCCGATCTCGGACTCCGGGTCCAGGGTGGCGCGGGCCGTGCGGCGGGCGGCGGAGCGTGGATCTTCGCCGCCCTTCACCACACCGCCGGGCAGCTCCCAGGAGTTGCCGTTGCGCACCAGCAGAACGCGTCCGTCTTCCGTGCGGACCAGGACCCGCACCGTGATGCTGCGCCGGAAAACCGCCCCGTAGAAACCGTTCAGACCTTGTGCCGTCATGCCGGCTCCCTCCTGGTGCTCCCCGTTTCCGCGACTGCGCTGCGTGGCAAGGCCATTAAACACACAACGCCGGACCATGGTCCGGCGTTGTGCTAAGTAGTGGCAGGCCTACTTACCCAGGAACTTGTCGAAACCCTTGGGCAGGTTCAGGGACGAGGGATCGAAGTCCCCGTCCTGGCCGCCGAAGGCGCTGCCGGTGGGAATTGCCTTGCGGGCACCGGCACGCCGGGCCTCCGCCTCGGCGCGTTCCTGCGCGGCTTTGGCCGGGTTGCCCGACTTGGCCTTCTTTTTGCCCTTCGCCGCCTGCTGCTTCTTGCGGGCACCGCCGAAACCGCCGGGTCCGGCCATGCCGGGCATCCCCGGGATGCCCCCGCCCTGGGCCATCTTCTTCATCATCTTCTGGGCCTGGACGAAGCGTTCCAGCAGTCCGTTGACCTCGGAGACGTGCACGCCGGAGCCACGGGCGATGCGGGCGCGGCGGG
This sequence comes from Arthrobacter sp. Y3224198, assembly GCF_059090025.1. Taxonomy (NCBI): domain Bacteria; kingdom Bacillati; phylum Actinomycetota; class Actinomycetes; order Micrococcales; family Micrococcaceae; genus Arthrobacter; species Arthrobacter sp. Y3224198. The sequence goes on along the minus strand of NZ_JBNHFG010000004.1, from coordinate 9,476 downwards.
AGCCGTTGATGATCTTTGGGGCAACCCGCTCGTGCGGGGTCATGGAGCGGACGATGGCCTCGACCCGGTCGATTTCGCGTTCGTCGAAGTTTTCCAGCTGCTCACGCATGCCGGCAGCGCCGGGCATCATCATGAGCATCTTCTTCATGGAGCCCATCTTGCGGATCTGCTGCATCTGGGCGAGGAAGTCGTCGAGGGTGAAGTCTTCCTGGTCGGCGAACTTCTTCGCCATCCGGTTGGCTTCATCCTTGTCCCAGCTCTGCTCTGCCTGCTCGATCAGGGTGAGCACATCGCCGAGGTCCAGGATGCGGCTGGCCATACGGTCCGGGTGGAAGACCTCGAAGTCCGTCAGGGCCTCGCCGGTGGAGGCAAACATGATCGGCTTGCCGGTCACGGACGCCACGGAGAGGGCGGCACCGCCGCGGGCGTCGCCGTCGAGCTTGGTCAGGACCACGCCCGTGAAGTTCACGCCCTCGTTGAAGGCCTGCGCCGTGTTCACGGCGTCCTGGCCGATCATGGCGTCGATGACGAACAGGACTTCGTCCGGGCTAATGGCGGCGCGGATGTCCGCGGCCTGCTGCATCAGTTCGGCGTCCACACCCAGGCGGCCGGCGGTGTCCACGATCACGACGTCGTGCAGCTTGGTGCGGGCTTCCTCGACACCCTGCCGGGCGACGGCCACCGGATCGCCGGTGGCTGCCTCGAACTCGGAGGACACGCCGGGATGCGGTGCGTAGACCGGCACGCCGGCGCGTTCGCCGTTGACCTGCAGCTGGCGGACGGCGTTGGGGCGCTGGAGGTCGGCGGCGACCAGCAGCGGGCTGTGGCCCTGGGACTTCAGGTGCTTGGAGAGCTTGCCGGCAAGGGTGGTTTTACCGGCACCCTGCAGGCCGGCAAGCATGATGACCGTGGGCGGGTTCTTGGCCAGGCGCAGCCGGCGGGTCTCGCCGCCGAGGATCGACTTGAGTTCCTCGTTGACAATCTTGACGACCTGCTGGCCGGGGTTCAGTGCCTGGGAGACTTCCGAGCCGAGGGCGCGCTCCTTGACGGTGGCCGTGAAAGCACGAACCACCGGAACCGCGACGTCGGCATCCAGCAGGGCGCGGCGGATCTCGCGTACGGTGGCGTCGACGTCGGCCTCGGTGAGCCGGCCCTTGCCGCGCAGGTTCTTGAAGGTTGAAGTCAACCGGTCAGACAGTGAATTGAACACGTGCCGCGCACTTCTTTCGTCAGTTTCTTCGCCTTGATTCCCAGGCCCAGCTGTTAAGGGTACCAAGCCTGCCATGCAAATTGCCTACCGTGCCCTACCTGCCCGGATGCGTCGGTGGGACGCTGTATCCATGGCCGATCCCCAGCGTGTGCGGACCCTGTTGATCCTTGGCGGCACCGGAGACCTTTCCGGCCGCCTGCTCCTGCCCGGGCTCGCCCGGGTGGTCAGCCGCGGACGCGCTCCGGCACTCACCGTGATCGGTTCAGGGTCCCGGGACTGGACCCGCGAACAGTGGCAGGACCGGATGCGGTCCAGCTTTGCCGACGCCTTCGAGGAGGCCGATGAGCAGGGCAGGGAGCGGTTGACCCGAACCGTGGAAGACAGCCGGTTCCTCCGCCTGGACCTGTCCGAGCCCGGCGACCTGGCGGACCGGCTGCGGGACCTTGAACCGCCCGTGGCCCTTTACTTTGCGCTGCCGCCGGAAGTAGCGGCCCGGACCGTGCGGAAGCTGCAGCCGGATGACCTGCCGCCGGACACCCGCCTGGTGCTGGAGAAGCCCTTCGGCAGCGACCAGGCCTCCGCCGTCGAACTCAACGAAGTCCTGGCCCGGCTGGTCCCCGAACCCAATGTGTTCCGGGTGGACCATTTCCTGGGTATGACCACGGTGATGGACATCCTGGGCCTGCGCTTCAGTAACCGGCTGCTGGAACCGGTGTGGAACAACCTGCACATCGAGAAGATGGAGATTGTCTTCGACGAGCAGCTGGGCCTGGAAGGCAGGGCCTCCTACTACGACGCGGCCGGGGCGTTGAAGGACATGATCCAGAGCCACCTGCTGCATGTCATGGCCTTTATGGCCATCGGAGCACCGGCCGCCCTCGGCGAGCGCGACCTGCGCGACCTGTTGGCCGCCACCCTGCGGGCGGCTGCCGCCTCCCCGGCCGCCAGCCGGCGGGCCCGGTACACCGCCGGCGAGGTGGGCGGGCAGGACATGGAGTCCTACGTGGACTCCCCCGGGGTCGATCCCTCCCGCAACACCGAAACACTGGCCGAGGTTGAGGTCCGGATCAACAATTCCCGCTGGGCCGGCGTCCCGTTCATCCTCCGCTCCGGCAAGGCCATGGGCCGTTCACGCAAGGAAGTGCTGGTCACCTTCCGGCCGGTCAGCCACCTGCCGGAAGGCTTTACCGGCGTCACCGACCTGCCGTCCCGGTTGCGGATCTCCTTCAGCCCGGCGGAAATCGAACTCGAGCTGAACATCAACGGACCGCAGAGCGTGTTCCGGCTGGAGCGCACCGGCCTGAAGGGACCGGCCCACGCGTCCCGCCTGACCCCCTACGGCGAGGTGATCGAGTCCGTACTCGACGGCGACCCGCTGCTGTCGGTCCGCGCGGACATCGCCGCCGAATGCTGGCGGATTGTGGATCCCGTGCTGCAGGCCTGGGCGGACGGCGACGTGCCGCTGGAAACCTACCGGGCCGGAACACAGGGACCGCCCGGCTGGGATACCAGCCGGGCGGAGGACGGTTCTGCCAGTCACCGGGCAGCTAGAGGGCGCTGTCTCCGCGTTCGCCGGTGCGGACCCGCAGGGCCTCCTCCACGTTGACCACCCAGACCTTCCCGTCTCCGGCGCGTCCGGTGTTGGCGGTGGACACCAGCACATCCACAATGTCGTTGACCCATTCGTTGGCCACCAGCACCTCCACCCGGACCTTCGGCAGCAGGTCCACGGTGTATTCGGCGCCCCGGTAAACCTCGGTGTGTCCGCGCTGGCGGCCGTAGCCGTTGGCGGAGCTCACGGTCAGCCCCTGCACCCCGTAGCTTTCCAGGCTGCCGCGGACGGCGTCGAGCTTCTCGGGCCGGACAATGGCGGTTACGAGTTTCATGAGTTGACCGTCTCCTTGGTGGTAGTGGTGCGGGCAGCGTCCGGGAAGGGCGTGAAGGAGCCGCCGGTGCCGAGCCCGCCGAATTCGTAGGCAGTTTCGGCATGTTCGCTCAGGTCCACGCCGTTGACCTCGTCCTCTTCGGAGATTCGGAAGCCCATGGTCTTGTGGATGGCCAGGCCGATGACCAGGGTCAGCACGGCCGAGAAGACAATCGCGATCAAGGCCGCGGAAAGCTGTGCGCCGAGCTGGCTGAAGCCGCCGCCGTAGAACAGGCCGCCGCCGCCTTCCCCGTCCACGGGCAGGGCGATGAAGCCCAGGGCAAGGGTGCCCACGAGTCCGGCCACCAGGTGGACCCCGACGACGTCGAGCGAGTCGTCATAGCCGAACCGGTACTTCAGCCCGATGGCCAGGGCGGACAGCACGCCGGAGACCAGGCCCAGGGCCACGGCGGCCAGCGGGCTGACGTTGGCGCAGGCCGGGGTGATGGCCACCAGGCCGGCAACGACGCCGGAGGCGGCACCCAGCGAGGTGGCCCGTCCGTCGCGGATGCGTTCGGTCAGCAGCCAGCCGAGCATGGCGGCTGCCGGAGCGGCGAGGGTGTTGATCCAGATCAGGCCGGCCTCTTCGGCCGTTCCTGCGGCGCCGCCGTTGAATCCGAACCAGCCGAACCAAAGCAGGGTGGCACCGAGCATCACGAAGGGGATGTTGTGCGGGCGCTGGCTCGGGTCCTTGCCGAAGCCCTTGCGCTTGCCGATGATCAGGGCCAGGACCAGGCCGGCCACACCGGCGTTGATGTGCACCACCGTACCGCCGGCGAAGTCGATGGCCTCGCCCACCACGGAGCCCACGGCGCCGTCGGCGCTGAGCAGTCCGCCGCCCCAGACCATAAAGGCCAGCGGGCAGTAGACCAGGGTGACCCAGACCGGGACAAAAACGGCCCAGGCGCCGAACTTGGTGCGGTCGGCGATGGCGCCGCTGATCAGTGCCACGGTGATGATGGCGAACGTTGCCCCGTATCCGGCGCTGATCAGGTCCTCAGTGCCCAGGATGTCTTCGAGGCCGAAGGAGGTGAAGGGGTTGCCGAACAGGCCGGCGATGCCGTCCCCGCCGGTCATGGAGAAGCCCCAGAGAACCCAGACCACACCGATCAGCCCGATGGAGACAAAGCTCATCATCATCATGTTCAGTGCGGCCTTGGCGCGGGTCATGCCGCCGTAGAAAAATGCCACGCCCGGTGTCATAAGCAGCACCAGGGCTGCCGAAATCATTACCCAGACGTGACCTGCTGACAGATCCATCTTCACGTCCCTTCACAGTTGGCGGGCATCTCCCGCATCAGAAACTCTGCCGGTGCCAGATTTCCGGGTGCACCTGTTGGTGTTGCCGGGAGGTTACAGATGGGCGGATCCGGTAAAAGGGCGGTGTCGGGCGCGTTTCCGATACGTTTCCAAATACGGAAAGGCCCCGTTTTCCTTGCGGAAAACGGGGCCTTTCGCCAGGTTTTGGCGGTGCCTAGCCCAGCAGGGCGTCAACAAAGCCCTCGGCGTCGAAGGGGGCGAGGTCATCCGCGCCTTCGCCCAGTCCCACCAGCTTGACCGGTACGCCCAGGGTGCGCTGGATGGCCACCACGATGCCGCCCTTGGCGGTGCCGTCCAGCTTGGTCAGGACAATGCCGGAAATGTTGACCACGTCGGCAAAGACCTTGGCCTGGGTCAGTCCGTTCTGGCCGGTGGTTGCGTCCAGGACCAGCAGGACTTCGTCCACTGCCGCCTGCTTTTCGATGACGCGCTTGACCTTGCCCAGCTCGTCCATCAGGCCCACCTTGTTCTGCAGGCGGCCGGCGGTGTCAATCAGGACCACGTCCGCTTCGCCGTCGATTCCGGCCTTGACCGCTTCGAAGGCCACGGACGCCGGATCGGCGCCGTCAATCTCGGAGCGGACGGTGGGCACGCCCACGCGCTGGCCCCAGGTGGCCAGCTGTTCGGCCGCGGCGGCACGGAAGGTGTCTGCGGCGCCCAGCACCACATCCTTGTCCTCGGCCACCAGGACGCGGGCCAGCTTGCCCACCGTGGTGGTCTTGCCGACGCCGTTAACGCCCACCACCATCACCACGGCAGGAGTGTCCGCGTGCCGGGTGACAGCCAGCGAGCGGTCCATGGTCGGGTCAACCAGCTTGACCAGTTCCTCGCGGAGCATCGCGTGGACTTCCTGGGGATCCTGGCTGCCGGAAATCTTCACCCGCTGGCGCAGGGCATCCACCAGTTCCATGGTGGGTTCGGTGCCCAGGTCCGCGAGAAGGAGGGTTTCCTCGATCTCGTCCCAGACATCTTCATCAATACGGTCGCTGGAGAGCAGCGCCAGCAGCGCCTTGCCCAGCGCGTTGTTGGATTTGGCGAGCCGGGCGCGGAGCCTGGCCAGCCGGCCCTGGACCGGTTCCGGTGTCTCGACGGCCGGCGCTTCGGGAGCGGCCGGGGCCTCCGGAGCCTCCGCCAGGTCCCGCGCGTCGTCGGGAACGACGACGGTTCCCTCCTCCGGCGGGGCCTCAAGGGTGTCGGTGCCGGTACCGGATCCGGTGACCGGGTCATTGGCATCGCGCCGGGTGGGGTACATGCTCTTGGGCGTGCGCCGGGTCCGGACCAGCAGCGCCGCGACAGAGCCGACCACAGCCAAGGCGACAAGGACGTAGATCACTATCGAAAGGGTCTCATTCACGCTTCCAAGCTTCTCACAGACGGCTCTTCGGCTCCCCGGGAATCTGAGAGAATCGCCTTATCATGGTGCGCTCTCCCCGAATCCCTATTCCGCAGGAAATAAAAGTCCTGATCGCCGCTGCCTTCGTCATTGCCTTGGGCTTTGGCCTGGTGGCCCCCGTCCTTCCGCAGTTTGCCCAGAGTTTCGACGTGGGCGTCACGGCTTCCTCCGTGATCGTCAGCGCCTTCGCCTTCACCCGCCTGGTGTTTGCCCCGGCCGGCGGCGTGCTGCTGGAGAAACTCGGCGAGCGCCCGGTGTACATCGCCGGGCTGCTGATTGTGGCCCTGTCCACGGCCGCGTGCGCGTTTGCGCAGTCGTACTGGCAGCTGCTGGTCTTCCGCGGCCTGGGCGGCATCGGGTCCACCATGTTCACCATCTCCGCCATGGCCCTGATCATCCGGCTGGCGCCGCCGGAGGTGCGCGGCCGGGTCTCCAGCGCCTATGCCTCCTCCTTCCTGCTGGGCAACATCGGCGGCCCCCTGCTCGGCGGCCTGCTGGCCGGGTTCGGCCTGCGGATTCCGTTCCTGGTCTACGCCGCCGCCCTGGTCCTTGCCGCCGGCGTGGTTTTCCTGCGCCTCAAGGACGCCCGGCCGGCCCGCGGAAGCGCGGAGAGCACAGCCGCACCCCAGCTGCCGGTGCTGACCGTGCGGGAGGCACTGCGTGATTCCGCGTACCGCGGCGCATTGGCTTCCTCCTTTGCCAACGGCTGGTCATCCTTCGGCGTCCGCAATGCGCTGGTGCCCCTTTTCGCCGCCGCTGCCCTCGCCGCCGGCCCCGAGGTGGCGGGTATCTCCCTGACCGCGTTCGCCGCGGGCACCGCCGTCGTCCTGACCTTCTCCGGCCGGCTGGCGGACACCTGGGGACGCCGGCCGATGATCCTGCTGGGCCTGGCCGTCAACGCCGTGGCCACCGCACTGATCGGCTTCAGTTCCAGCGTCCCGGAATTCCTGATCATCTCCGCCATAGCCGGCATGGGCACCGGCCTGCTCAATCCGTCGCAGCAGGCGGCCGTGGGCGACATCATCGGCAACGGGCGCAGCGGCGGCAAGGTCCTGGCCACCTTCCAGATGGCCAGCGACACCGGCGCCATCGCCGGCCCGGTCCTCGCGGGTGTGCTGGCGGACCGGCTCGGTTACTCCTGGGCCTTTGCCATCACCGGCGGCATTGTGGCGCTGGCCTTCGTGGCCTGGCTGGCCGCGCGGGAAACCCTGCCTGCCCGGAAAGCCGCCCCGGCCAGCACTACCATCGAGGAATGAAGCCTTTCCTGCTCCTGGCAACCCGCGCCGAAGACGACGCCGCTGACGAGGAATACGCCTCTTTCCTCCGCTTCGGCGGACTCGGCGAAGACCAGCTGCACCGTGTCCGGCTCGAGTCCGCTCCCCTGCCGCCGGTGGACCTGGCGGACTACAGCGGCGTGATCGTGGGCGGCGGGCCGTTCAACTCCAGCGACCCGGAGGATTCCAAGTCCGCGGTGCAGCTGCGGGTGGAGGCGGAGATGGCCAAGCTGCTGGACGACGTCGTTGCCCGCGACTTCCCGTTCCTCGGCGCCTGTTACGGGGTGGGCACGCTGGGGCGGCACCAGGGCGCGGTGGTGGACCGCGGCTTCGGCGAACCGGTGGGCCCGGTGGAGATCACCCTTACCGCCGAGGGCCGCAGGGACCCCCTGCTGGAGGGCATCCCGGAAAGCTTTGCCGCCTATGTGGGCCATAAGGAAGCCGTGGCGCAGCTGCCCCCGCACGCCGTGAACCTGGCCGGCTCGGCGACCTGCCCGGTGCAGATGTTCCGGGTCAGGACCAACCTGTACGCCACGCAGTTCCATCCGGAACTGGACGTGGCCGGGCTGCTGACGCGGATCTCGGTGTACCGGAACGCGGGCTATTTCCCGCCGGAGGAGGCCGAGACAGTCATGGACGCCGTCCGTGGCTCCGCCGTGCACATCCCGCCGCAGATCCTGGCGAACTTCACCGCCCGGTACGCGCGCTAGCTGTTATCCCCGTCCTGCCCGGGCGTCCCGCGGTCTATGCGCTGGCTGATCACCGTGGACACGCCGTCGCCGCGCATGGTGACCCCGTAGAGGGCGTCGGCCACTTCCATCGTCCGCTTCTGGTGCGTGATCACAATCAGCTGGCTGGACTCGCGCAGTTCCTCGAAGATGGTGATCAGCCGGCCCAAGTTCGTATCATCCAGGGCCGCCTCCACCTCGTCCATCACGTAGAACGGTGAAGGCCGGGCCTTGAAAATGGCCACCAGCAGGGCAACGGCGGTCAGCGACCGTTCCCCGCCGGAGAGCAGGGACAGCCGCTTGATCTTCTTGCCGGCCGGCCGGGCATGGACCTCGATGCCGGTGGTCAGCATGTTGTCCGGTTCGGTGAGCACCAGCCGGCCCTCCCCGCCCGGGAACAGCCGCCCGAAGACGTGCGTGAACTGCTCGGCGGTATCCCGGTAGGCGGCGGTGAACACTTCCTCCACCCGCCGGTCGACGTCGGCGATGATGTCCAGCAGGTCCTTGCGGGTGGCTTTGAGGTCCTCCAGCTGGGTGGACAGGAACCGGTGGCGTTCCTCCAGCGCGGCGAATTCCTCCAGCGCCAGCGGGTTGACCCTGCCCAGCGCCGCCAGGTCCCGTTCGGCACGCTTCAGGCGTTTTTCCTGTTCGGCCCGGACATACGGGATGCCGTCCATCAGCGGGTTGCCGTCCTCGTCCACCGGGGTATGCAGTGCCGCCCACTTGTCAGCACCTTCCGGTGCCTCCGCCGGCACGGGCACCGGCTGGTCCGGGCCGAAGTTGGCCACCAGGTGCTCCGCCGTCATGCCGAGTTCCTCGAGCGCCTTGGCTTCCAGGGCCTCGATCCGCAGGCGCTGCTGCGCCCGGGCCAGCTCATCGCGGTGCACCGAGTCGGTAAGCCGGGCCAGTTCCGCGGCCGCCTCATTATTGGCGGCACGCACGGCCGCAAGTTCGGTTTCCCGGGCTGTCCGGGTTTCCTCGGCCCGGTCCCGTTCCGCGGCGGCCTGCGCCAGGGACACCTGCAGATGGGCCAGCACGGTGTCCGCGGCCGCTGCGACGGCGGCGGCACGGTCCCGCTGCACCGCCCGGCGCCGGGCCCGCTCGGCGGCGGCTTCGCGGGCGCGCCGCTCGGCAACGGCGGAGCGCTCGAGCGTTTCGGCGCGTCCGGCCACGGCCTTGAGCTGTTCTTCGGCTGAGCGCAGGCCCAGCCGTGCGTCCATTTCCGCCCGGCGCGCCGCTGCTGCGGCCAGTGCCAGGGCGTCCCGGTGCCCGGAATCCGGTTCGGTATCTGCGTCCGGGGCCTCGGCGGCCGCTTCCAGCCGCCCGGCTGCCGCGGCCAGGTTTTCCTCTTCCGCGGCAACGTTTGCTTCGGCGGCAGCCATCAGTCCGGCGAGCCGTTCGGCTTCTCCGGCGGCGGCACGCACGGCCGACCCCAGTGTGCCCAGCTGTTCGGCCGTGGCGGCCAACCGGGCATCGGATTCGTTCAGCGCCGCCAGGGCGGCATCGGCGCGGGGGGCGGCGCCCCCCCCCCCCCGCCCCGCCCCCCCCCCCCCCCCCCCCCCCGCCCCCCCCCCCCCCCCCCCCCCCGTAAAGGGGTTAAATTTTTTTTATCCCCCCCCCCCGGTTT